>JAENVT010000062.1 GCA_016650435.1 Ilumatobacteraceae bacterium | reverse complement strand
GAGATCACCGAAACGACCCTCATGTACGATCCGGCCCGCGCTACGGCCACGCTCAATGCCATCCACGACCTCGGTGTGACGTTGTCGGTCGATGACTTCGGCACCGGGTTCAGCTCGCTCACCTACATGCGCGACCTGCCCGTGAAGGAGGTCAAGATCGATCGATCGTTCGTCACAGACATCGGCAAGAGCCGACGGGATGCCGTGATCGTCGAATCCACGATCGAGCTCGCACACGCGCTCGATCTGCGCGTTGTTGCCGAGGGCGTCGAAGACGCCGACGCACTCGCGCTGCTGCTGGGCTTTGGCTGCGACCAGGCTCAGGGCTACCACCTTTGCATGCCGCAGCCGGCAAAACAGATATCCGCGTGGCTTCACGAGCGCTCGCGGTTGAGTGGTCGGTCAACGCTGTCGACAGCGGTACCGTCTTGACGTGACCCGGCGGTACCACGTCTTCATCAACAAAGAAGCCGGCTCGGTGGGGGAGATCCACCAGCAGGCGACTGACATCACCGATGCATTTGGCGAAGCCGGTGTCGAGGCCACAGTCGATGCCGTCGAGCCTCAGCGGTTGCCGGATGCAATGCGCGAGGCGTGGAAGCCCGGAACCGATGCCATCGTGATCGCAGGAGGCGATGGGACGGTCAACTGTGCGGCCGCTGTCGCTGTTGAATCCAACATCGTGCTGGGCGTGTTGCCCATGGGCACCTTCAATCACTTCGCCAAGGACCTCGGCATGCCCGACGACTTCTCCGGCGCTATCCGGTTCCTCGTCGACGCCGACGTCACGGCCGTCGATGTCGGCGAAGTCAACGGCAGGGTCTTTGTCAACAACGCCTCGATCGGTGTGTACCCAGAGATGGTCGGCGAGCGAGAAGACATTCGTCGACGTCGTGGCTGGGGAAAGCTGCGCGCCGCACCAGTGGCGATCGTGCACACGCTGAGGCGTCTTCCCGTGCGCCGGTTGCGGCTGACTGTGGACGATTCTCCGCCAGCTGAGATCACAACGCCGTTGCTCTTCATTGGCAACGGGCTGTTCGACGAACACGGCCAGCGACTCGGGCAACGTACTTCGCTCAGTGATCACCGCCTTGGCGCATATGCGATCGTCACGTCGAGCCGTTGGCGGCTGATACTGAACGCCTTTCGAGCCCGCCTGGGCGGCGTCGAAGCAGCCGCACAGATGCAGCGCCACGCCGGGGAGACTTTGGTTGTCGACTCTGACGAGGCCTTGCTGGAGATCGCTCTCGACGGCGAGCCGACCGATCTTCGAGTTCCCCTGCACTTTCGGTCTCGGGCCGGAGCGCTGCATGTGCTGGCAGCACCGACCTCGCCGCCGCGCAACGGCGCAGACGACTCTGTAACCTGACGCCATGAGCCTTGGCGACGAGAAGTACCTCGCATTGACAACCTTCAAGCGTGATGGGACTCCGGTCACCACTGCGGTCTGGGCGGCTCCGATCGACGACGGCAAGATCGGCTTTTGGACCTCGTCCTCCTCCGGAAAGGCCAAGCGACTCGCGCACACTTCGAAGGTCACCATCCAACCGTGCGACGCGCGTGGTCGAGTGAAGGCCGGCACCGCTCCGGTCGATGCGACGGCAGTGCTGGTGACTGGACCGCAACTCGAAGGGATCAGCGCCAAGATCAGGGCGAAGTACGGCGTGATGTGCCACATCACCAAGTTCTTGGCCAAGGTCGGCGGAATCATCAAGCGCAAGAAGCAGCCATACGGTGATCGCGGCGTTCTGATCACCCCGAGTTGAACTTTCGGTCGCGATGACGAGACGAACGTGGTGGTGCGCACTGGTTCTCTCGTCGCAGGTGATGGTGTCGTGTTCGTCGGGATCCGATACGTCGGCATCCGTTGCGCCTGGCACTCAAGCCTCGACGGTGATCGTCACGTCTGCGGCTCCGACCTCATCGCCGACGCAATCGACCACCACCTCGAGCACGACAACCTCGGCGCCACCATCGACAACCACCTCGACTACGGCAGCCTCGACAACCACATCGACCACGACAACCGCGGCTCCATCGTTGGTGACGGAATCTCGTGTCATTGGCGAGTCCGTGCAAGGACGCGACATCACCGCCTATCGCATGGGTGATCCGAACGGCCGGCCGGTGTTGCTGGTCGGGGTGATCCACGGCGACGAGGCAAAGGGCTTCGGAATCACGCAACTCATCCGCACCATGCCGACACCTCTCGGTATCGATCTGTGGATCATCGACAGCATCAATCCGGACGGCCAGGCGGCGAGCAGTCGATACAACGCCAACGGGGTTGACCTCAACCGCAACGTGACGTACAAGTGGACCTTCATCCCCAAGACGAGTCCGGACAGCGAGTCATCTGGCGATGCGCCGGCGGACCAACCGGAGACTCAGGCCCTGGAGGCATTCGTCGCCGAGATTCGGCCGTACATCACCATCATGTGGCACCAGGATGCCAACCGTGTCTCCCCGGGAGGAGCACAACCGTCGATTCCTATGAGGTTTGCCGAGATCGTCGGCTTGTCATCGGCGTCGACACCATGCACCGGCGGCTGTACGGGCACAGCCACGCAGTACATCAATCACGAGATCAAAGGCAGCACGGCCTTCATCGTCGAACTGCCCGGCAACGACCAAGTAACTCCTGAGATGATCGCGCTCCACGCCAAGGCAACCCTCGAAATCATCACGCTCTGACGGTCGAACTCAGTCCGTTCGACCTTTGGCCTGGCGGCCCATTGCCCGCTGCATATCGCGCTGCGCGTCGCGCTCGGCCATGGCGTTGCGCTTGTCGGCCTTGCGCCGGCCGCGGGCCAACGCCAGCTCGACCTTCACCCGTCCTTCTTTGAAATAGAAGGCAAGTGGCACAAGGGACAGTCGCTCTTGGGCGACCTCGGCAGCGATGCGTTCGATCTCTTTG
>JAENVT010000061.1 GCA_016650435.1 Ilumatobacteraceae bacterium | reverse complement strand
GCTGGCCAAAGCGGTCGATCGCGGTGGGCTCAGCACGACGTATGTCGTTGGTCTCGGCATCGAAGCCGTCATATCGGTGGCGATCGGACTCGCACTGCTGGGTGAGCGGCTGACCGTTTCGCAGACCGCCGGGATCGCGATCATCCTCCTCGGACTGGTGACCCTGAAACAGGGCTAGCGCACTCCACTGGGTTTGGGCGAGTAGATCAGTAACAATGGGTGCGTGCTCTCACTCGACTCGATGCTGGCGGATCTCGAATACCTCGTGTCGATCGAGTCGCCGTCGCACGACATCGAGGCGATCACGCGCTCGGCCGGCGCGGTGCGCGATGTGATCGAGCGGCGGCTCGGGTGCCGCGCTGAGCTTGTCGAGAGCGTTGCCGGTCCCCACGTTCATGCCCGGTTCGGGCAGTCGTCGAAGGTGCTGATCGTCGGACATCACGACACGGTTTTCCCTCTCGGCGCGTTGGACGCTCGGCCGTTCACCGTGAAGGACGGCAAGGCAACCGGACCCGGAGTGTTCGACATGAAGGGCGGCATCGTGTTGGCGATCCACGCTCTCACGCTGCTCGACGATCTCGACGGTGTCGAGTTGTTGATCACCGCCGACGAAGAAGTCGGTTCGAAGGCGTCGCGTGCATTGATCGAGGAACGGGCGCTCGCCTGCGGCGCAGTTTTGGTGATGGAGCCCAGCGCCGATGGCGGGGCGCTGAAGACAGCGCGCAAGGGCACCGGTACGTTCGAAGTGATCGTTCATGGTCGCGCGGCTCACGCCGGCCTCGAGCCGGAGAAGGGGATCAACTCGCTCGTCGCCGCCGCGCAGTTGATCACCCGGATCGCGACGTTCGGTGATCCCGAGAAGGGCACCACCGTGACGCCGACTGTCGCCACCGCTGGCACGGCCGACAACGTCGTGCCGGCGCTGACGAAGGTCCGCGTCGATGCCCGCGTCAACGCGGCGGGGGAGAAGGAGCGCGTCGAACATCTGATGGCGACCTTGTCGTCCGATGTGCCCGGCGCCGGGGTCGAGGTGTCGGGCGGCCTCGAGCGACCACCGATGCAGGAGTCCGCATCGACGTCGCTGTTCGCGGTGGCCCAATCGGCCGCGGCGACGACCGGACTCGGGGCAGTCACCGGCATCGCCGTCGGAGGTGGCAGCGACGGCAACTTCACCGCAGCGATCGGCGTGCCGACCCTCGACGGTCTCGGCGCGGTGGGCGGCGGCGCCCACGCCGACCACGAGTTCGTCGTCGTCGACACGATGATCGACCGCTCCCGGTTGCTGGCCGCGATCCTGACCGAGCTGCTCGCGTGAGCCAGCACGCCTTCGGCGTGCCGTCTCACCCGCGCCAGGGAATGCCGAAATCGCGCCCAATCAGGGTGTCTGGGCGCGGAAATACGCCTGACAGTGCCGGTTTCGCGCCCAAGCAGCCTCGCCGGGCGCGAAAGTACGCCCGTGATGGCCGAAATCGCGCCCAGTGACCACCAACCACGGTTACTCGGTCGAGCCGTCGTTCAGCTCCATCAGGCCGCCCTTACCTAACGTGCCGGCGTTGCGGTACACGTCGAGCTTGCTGCGGCTGTCGTCGATGTCGAGGTTGCGCATTGTCAGCTGTCCGATGCGGTCGAGAGGACCGAACGCGCCATCGACTCGCTCCATGCTCAACCGCTCGGGCGCATAGGTGAGATGAGGGCCAGTCGTGTCGAGGATCGTGTAGTCGTCGCCGCGACGTAGTCGCAGCGTGACCTCGCCGGTGATCGCAGCGCCGACCCAGCGAAGCAGCGGCTCGCGCAGCATGAGGCTCTGTGGGTCGAACCAGCGACCTTCGTACAGCAACCTGCCGAGTCGGCGACCCATGGTGCGGTAGTTCTCGATCGTGTTCTCGTTGTGGATCGCGGTCACCAGCCGTTCGTAGCCGATGTGCAACAGGGCGATCCCCGGACCCTCGTAGATGCCCCGGCTCTTGGCCTCGATGATCCGATTCTCGATCTGATCGCTCATGCCAAGTCCATGGCGCCCGCCGATCGCGTTGGCCTCCTGCACCAACTCGATCTGCGATCCGAACTCGGCCCCGTTGAGCGACACCGGCCAGCCCTCGTGGAAGCCGATCGTGACGGTCTCGGTGGCGATCGCGACATCGTCGCGGTAATGGGCGACGCCCATGATCGGCTCGACGATGTCCATCGATGTGGCGAGTTCCTCCAGGGACTTGGCCTCGTGAGTCGCGCCCCAGATGTTGGCGTCGGTCGAGTACGCCTTCTCGGTGCTGTCGCGGTACGGCAGGTCATGGGCGATCAAGAACTCGCTCATCTCCTTGCGCCCGCCGAGCTCGGTGACGAAGTCGTTGTCGAGCCATGGCTTGTAGATCCGCAGGTTCGGATTGACCAGCAATCCATATCGGTAGAAGCGCTCGATGTCATTGCCCTTGTACGTGCTGCCATCGCCCCAGATGTCGACGCCGTCTTCGTGCATCGCCCGCACCAACAACGTGCCAGTCACGGCTCGGCCCAGTGGGGTCGTGTTGAAGTAGGTGCGGCCGGCCGTGCCGATGTGGAACGCGCCGCATTGCAACGCCATCAGACCCTCACGCACGAGTTCGGCGCGGCAATCGACCAGGCGTGCCAGCTCGGCGCCGTATTGCTTGGCCCGACCCGGCACACCGCTGAGATCCGGTTCGTCGACTTGGCCGAGATCGGCTGTGTAGGCATACGGCAGCGCTCCGTTGTGGCGCATCCAGGCGACTGCGGCGGAGGTATCCAGGCCACCGCTGAAGGCGATCCCGACGCGCTCGCCCTTTGGAAGTGTGGTCAGCACCTTCGACATAGGTACGTGACGCTACCTGCGACGGCCGTCCGAGTGTTTGCCGCGTGAGCCAGCACGCCTTCGGCGTGCCGTCTCACCCTGGGCTCATGGAGCGGGGACGGAAACACTCGGATGGGTTTGGTTACGCTGCGGGCGTGAAGGTGCTGTTCGCCTCGGCCGAGTTCGCTCCGCTGGCCAGGGTCGGCGGGCTTGCCGCGGCGGCCGCAGGCTTGGTCGCCGAACTGCGCCGCCAGGGAGTCGACGTGCAGGTGGTCCTGCCCGACTACTTCGCGACCAAACTCCAACGCGAGACCGTCGTCAAGCTCGACGTACCCGAATGGGCAGGGCCGGCCACGGCACGGTCGGGCACGTTGCCGGGCGCCGGCGCACTCACGCTGATCGACGCGTTTGGCATCGTCAAGAGCCATCCGTACCTCCAGCCCGACGGCAACGGCTGGCCCGACAACGATCGCCGCTTCATGGCGTTCTCGACGGCGCTCGCCGCGCTGACGACGCTCGTCGCCCCCGATGTGTTGCATCTCAACGACTGGCACACGTGTGCTTCGCTTGGTCATCTGGCTAGTGCACCGCCGACGATGTTGACCATTCACACGCTCGGCTACCAGGGCCGCACGAACCCGGGTTGGCTGAAGACACTGCCGTATCACGTCGATGCCTTCGAGCAATTGGGCGACTGCAATCCGCTGCTCGGCGGCATCCGCCTGGCCGACGTGGTCGTGGCAGTGAGCCCGCACTACGCAGCTGAGATCACGACGCCAGAGGGCGGCTTCGGCCTCGACGGGCCTTTGCGGGAGAGGGGCGATCGGCTCGTTGGCATTCTGAACGGCATCGATGCGGACGAATGGAGTCCGCAGACCGATCGTCATCTGCCGGTGAACTACTCACGAGACGACGTTGGCCCCAAGTCTGCAATCCGTGCAGACCTGTTGACCCGCTACGGACTGACGGATGGCGGTGGGCCGCTGCTGACGATGGTGACCCGTCTCGTCGAACAAAAAGGTGTCGACTTGGCCCTGCCCCTGACACCGTTTCTGAAACGTCTCGGTGCAACGCTGATCGTGCTCGGTGATGGCGAACAAACGCTCGCCGATGCGTTGACCGCTGCAGCAGCAGCCGATCCGCAACATGTTGCGTTCGTCCGCGGCTACGACGAAGCGTTGGCGCACGAATTGTTCGCCGGTGCAGACGCCTTCTTGATGCCGAGTCGATTCGAGCCCTGCGGCCTCGCCCAGATGCAGTCGATGCGTTACGGCACCCTGCCACTGGTGACCGACGTCGGTGGATTGCACGACACGGTCGTCGACATCGACGATGCACCAACTCGCGGCACCGGGATAGTTGTTCCGCGGCCAACATCTGTGGCGTTGATGGACGGTCTGCATCGGATGGTCAAGGCGTATTCGCAACCGCGCCGTCGAGCGGCGATGCAGCGTCGTGGGATGGCCACCGACTGGTCGTGGAAGCGGCCGGCTGCAACGCACATCGATTGGTATCAACGTCTTGTCGACGAGGCCCGGTCGACAAGGGTCTAATCTCCCGCAACATGGCAGAACCGAAGGTCCTCGTCGTCGTGTTGGCCGGTGGCGAAGGCAGGCGCTTGGCGCCGTTGACAACCGACCGGGCCAAACCTGCGGTGCCGTTCGGCGGCACGTATCGAATCATCGACTTCGTCCTGTCGAACTTCGCCAATGGCCGCTATCTGAAGATCGTCGTGCTGACGCAGTACAAGAGCCACAGCCTCGACCGACACATCAGCCAGACCTGGCGGTTTTCGACGCTGCTCGGCAACTACGTGACACCGGTACCCGCGCAGATGCGGCGCGGGCCGCAGTGGTTCAGCGGGTCGGCAGATGCGATCTATCAGAACCTCAACCTGATCAGCGACGAGCGTCCCGACATCGTCTGCGTGTTCGGTGCCGATCACATCTACCACATGGATCCGCGCCAGATGGTCGAGCACCATGCTGCTGTCGGCGCTGGCGTCACCGTCGCCGCGATCCCGGTGGCAAAAGAGGAAGCGTCGCAGTTCGGCATCATCCAGGCATCGGACACGGGCAAGATCATCGCCTTCCACGAGAAGCCCGCGGATCCTCCGACCATGCCGGGCGACACTACGCGGGCGCTGGCGTCGATGGGTAACTACGTGTTCGACACCCAGACGTTGATCGACATCGTCAGTCCGACGGGAACCGATGACATCGCCACCGACATCGGTGGCGACGTCATCCCCATGCTCACGCGCGCGGGCGTCGCCCACATGTACGACTTCTCGACCAACGTGATCCCGGGACAGGCCGAGCACGAGCGCGGCTACTGGCGCGACGTCGGGAGCCTCGACGCGTACTACGAGGCCAACATGGACCTGATCGCCCCCGTGCCGCCGTTCAGCCTGTACAACAGCGAATGGCCGGTCTACAGCCTGCAGTTGCCGCTACCGCCGGCCAAGATCGATCACGGTCCAGGTGGCGAACGGCCGACCATCGACAACAGCTTGTTGTGCGCCGGATCGATCGTCTCGGGCGGCACCGTCGAGCGATCGATCCTCGGTCCCGAGACCTACGTCGATGCATCGGCAGTCGTCAGCGAGTCGATCCTGTTCCCCGGAGTCCGCGTCGGCCCTGGCGCGAGATTGCATCGCTGTGTGATCGACAAGAACGTCGAGATCCCTGCCGGACGGTCAATCGGTCACGATGCCGAGGCCGATCGCGCCGAGTTCGTGATCAGCGACCGCGGTGTCGTCGTGGTCGAGAAGGATCGCAAGCTCAGCTGACGGGATCGCTTGATCCGGGCCCGACCTCGGCGTGGTCGGCTCGAACCGGTCGGTACATCCCGACCAGCGCAGCTGCACTGATGCACACCGCGGCACCGGCAAGCACCAACTCGACGGTTGCGATCCAGCGCACTCTGCCGAGATCTCCGGCGCCGATTGCTGTGCCGGCAAGACCGACGAAGAGCCCGAAGTACGGGATGTAGCGCCAGTTCGAGATCGCCGCGATTGTCACCAGGATGGGGCCGTAGAACGGCAACAATTGGATCAACAGGATGCGTGGCTCGGAATCGGCACCCAGCCACCACGTCGACAGACCGATCACACGGGACGACTCCCAGACGGAGGCATAGCCGACCACGATCGCCGCCCAACCGAGTCCGAACGCGAGCCGCCAGAACGAGGTGAGTTGGCCGGCAGAAGGCGTCTGAACCCACGGCGGTTGATCCGGATATGGCCGAACAACCTGCGGCGGCGGTGGTGGAAGCGGGGACATCGGCGCCGGCTGTGCCTGCGTTGGTGCTCCGGGATCCATCGCTCGCACCATATCGGGCGACGGGTGACCTGCGGGTGCGCCCGCTACCCTTGCGCCGATGGCAGCCGAGCGGGCGACTCCTTTCTCGAAGCTCAGCGTCTTCTTTCCGATGTGGAACGAGGAGGCGTACATCGACCGCGCCATCGAGACGGCGACGACCGAATGTCAGTTGTTGTTGGCCAACAACGAGATCCTCGACTACGAGCTCATCATTGTCGACGACGCCTCGACCGACTACACCGGCAAGCTCGCCGACGAGATGGCGATTGCCGATCCACACATTCGGGTCGTCCATCATCCTGTCAATCGCAAGCTCGGTGGCTCGATGAAGACCGGGTTCGCGACCGCCACGGGCGACGTGGTGCTGTACAGCGACGCCGATCTGCCGTTCGACATGGCCGAGGTGTCGCGGGCGATCCGGTTGATGCGCTACTACGACGCCGACATCGTCAGCGCGTTCAGGTTCGACCGCACCGGTGAAGGCTCGCTGCGCACCGTCTACACGTTCTTCTACAACTTCTTGATCCGCAGGCTGTTCGGCGTCCGCATGCGCGACATCAACTTCGCGTTCAAGCTGTGCCGCACCTCGATCTTCGAGCACATCACGTTGCGCAGCGAAGGTTCGTTCATCGACGCCGAGTTGATCATCCGCGCCAAGAAGCTCGGCTTCAACGTGATCCAGCTCGGGGTCGACTACTTCCCGCGAACCAGGGGCGAGAGCACCCTGGCGTCGGGCAGCGTGATCCGCAAAATCGTCAGCGAAATGGTGCATTTGCGCCGTGAATTGCGTCACCTACAACCCGTTATCCGGCCGTTCACCTGATTGGTCAACTGAGCGGATGCCGACCGGGCCGCGTGAGGTCGGCTGATAGATTGGTGTCGAGGCCCCCAGTTGGAGTTTGTTTGATTTGAATGCCCGTAGACCGCCCCCTGCGCCGCCGCGCCGTCGTGGTGCCAGCGCGCCGCCGATCCGCCGCTGGATGCCGGTCGTCGCAGGTGCTGGGGTCCTGGCGGTCGTGATCTTTGCCGGAATCTCCGGTCACGGCGGCGCCACCAGCCCCAACAGCGTTCAAACCACAGCCGCCGCCGGCGCGGTCACGGTACCCGGCGCTATCACCGCTGCGCCGATCGTCGTCAACACCGACCCGGCGCTCGTCAAGAGCAACCTCACCCACAGCCTCGGCAAAGGCAACGCCGGCGACGATGTCAAGCAGGTGCAGCAGCGGTTGACCGATCTCGGCTTCGCCCCAGGCCCGATCGATGGCCTATTCGGATCCGGAACCCAGCAAGCGGTGTGGGCCTACGAGAAGCTGATCCTGAAGACGCCACGGGCGCAGGCCAAGGGCCGAGTGACCAACGAGATCTGGCAAGGCATGCAGGACCAGATCACCATCCCCCCGCGCCGCCCGACGCAAGCCGGCTCGACGCACGTCGAGATCTATGTACCCGAGCAGGTGTTGATCGTGTTCAAGGACAACATCCCCGAGATGATCGCCCACATCTCCACCGGAGTGCAGAACCCTGACGGAACACCACAGAAATGGTGCGAGATCCTGACCGAAGACACCGACGCGAACGGCGCGCCATTGCCCGAGCCGGTCAAGAAGGACG
>JAENVT010000060.1 GCA_016650435.1 Ilumatobacteraceae bacterium | reverse complement strand
CTGCGTCTCGGTCATCGCACCAGTTCCCTGAACAGGCTCTCGAGCGAGTCGTCGAGGGCGCGGACCTCGATGAGGCGTACAGACGATTCGCGCGCCAGACGCGGGAGTGCGGTTGCCAGGTCGCGGGCTTGGACGGTCTGGATCACGAGTCCGTCGCGTGACGTGTCGAAGGTGACGCCTGCCACCGATTCCAGGCCGATGAGCGATGCGGCCAACCGGCGTCCGTCATCGGAGCGAACAAGAACGTGCCGCGGTCGATCGTCCATTGCGTCTCGAATCGCCCGTCGATCACCTGCGGCGGCGAGCCGGCCGTGCATCAGCACGATCACTCGCTCGGCCATCCGCTCGACCTCGTTCAGCACGTGCGAACTGACGATCACCGTGCGCCCGTGCGATCCGAGTCGTTTGAAGAGATCGATGAGGTGCAGCCGTTGCACCGGATCGGCGCCGTTCAACGGTTCGTCCAGCACCAGCACCTGCGGGTCGGTCACGAGCGCGGCAGCGATCTTGGTTCGTTGGCGCATTCCCTTGCTGAAGCCATCGACGCGACGGTCACCGTCGTCGAGCATCGCGACAGTCTCCAACGCCCGGTCGGGCGCGTCGCGCTCGGCGACGCGATACAGGTCGGCGACGTAGCCGACGAATTGTCGGGCGGTGAGCCCAGTAGGCACAGCTTCGTCCTCCGGCACCAAAGCCATCCGTCCGTGAACCTGACGATCGCGTCGCGGGTTGCGACCTTCGATGCGTACCGTGCCCTGGTTGACCCCGATCAACCCCGTCATTGCCCGCATCAGCGTCGTCTTGCCCGCTCCGTTCGGCCCGAGCAGCCCGGTGACCCCGGGGCCGAACGAGCAACTGAGCTCCGACAACGCGACCTTCGGGCCGAACCACACCGAGACGTCGTCGATCACCACCGTCGCGTCCACCGCGAAGGCAGGGTCATCGAGGCGTGATTCGAGGTCGACATCGACATCAACAGGCGGCATCAGCGTTCCACCCATCGGTAACGGCGCAACAGCACGCCGACGCCCACGAGGAGCACGACGAGATAGGTCACCACCGCCAAGAGACCACCATTGTTGACGCTCGCGAGCGGCGTCCTGCGCTCTATGTGGCCGAGGAACACGAGATCGCGCAGGTACAGCGGCAGGCGCAAGATGTTGATCAACGCTGCGATCGAGCCGTTGCCGCGCTCCTCATCGCCGACGAGTATGCCCGACGCGATCGACGTGACCAACAGCAGCCCGATCACCCCGGCGCCAGCCACGATCCGGCGGTCCGTCAGCGACCCGATGGCGACGCCGATCACTGCGTAGTACAAGGCCAGAAGGAACGCGGTGACCGGCACTCTCCACAAGATGTCGAGGTGACCCGTGAAGTAGTGCGAAGCGCTATCGCTGACCAACATGTTGCCGAGAAACAGCACCACCTGAGGGAAGAACGAGAACGCGAACAGGATCGAGGCGATTGCTCCGACCTTCGCAACGACGTAGTCGACTCCGGTGAGCGGCCGGGCAAACATCAACGGCAGCACGCGCTGCCGGCGATCGGGGCACATGACGTCAGGGGCGACCAGTGCGACGAACAGCAGCAGCGCCGATGACACGCCGATGTATTCGCGGTACGTGATGATCTCCAGCTTGTCGATTCGATCGCGTGTCACGTAACCGATCCCAACGTTGACAACTGCGGGGATCGTGACAACACCGAGCAGGACGAACGGGGCGACCTTCTGCCGCCACGATCGCCGTATCCCGAGCGCCCTCCGTATCGAAGCCTTGAACAGCGCAATTGTGGCCGCTCCACGAAGACCCCGTGGCCCGTCGTACGGGCGGTATCCGCGGTCGTAGACGGCGCCGCGATCACCGCTGACCACGGTCATGCCGGGCTCCCGGCGAGCCGCAAGAAGACCTCGTCGAGGGAGGTCAGCCGAGTGGTCAGTCGATACAGGGGCAGACCCAGTTCGGCGATGACGTCGCGCAGCATGTCCATCTGGTGGTCGCCGTCGAGCGTCACCTCGACAAGCTCGTCTGCAGCAACGGCAGTCATGTTGACGCGCGATAGGCCGGCAACGAGCTCGTCGCTGCGCGGCCCGACATCGACGGTGACGAATCCAGTGCGTTCGAGTAGCGACGCCGTCGCGCCAGAGACCACGAGCCTGCCGGAGTCGATCATGACGACGTGGTCGCACACCTGCTGCACATCGTCGAGGAGGTGGGTGGCCATCAGCACCGAGATGCCGAACGAGCCAAGGCGGGCGACGAGCAGCAGCATCTCTTCGCGCCCCAGCGGGTCGAGGCCTGCGGTCGGCTCGTCGAGCAGTACCAGATCGGGATCCCCGACCAGCGCTTGAGCCAGTTTCGTACGCTGTCGCATCCCGGTGGAGAACCCGCCGATCGGACGGAACCGGGCCTCGTCGAGCCCGACGAGGTCGAGAATGTCGGACGCTCGCTGGCGCGCTGCCCGGGCCGGCAGCCCACTGAGCTCGCCGAACGTCGACACCACATCGGCGGCAGTCTGATCGAGAGGCAGGCAATCGTGTTCTGGCATGTAACCGAGCCGCGAGCGAACGCTGATCGGGTCGATGCCTACGTCGATCCCACCTACCTCGATACGGCCTTCCGTCGGTTTGGAGATTCCTAGGAGGAGGCGAAAGAGGGTCGTCTTGCCGGCACCGTTCGCGCCGACGAGACCGACGAGACCACGCGGTAGTTCGATCGTCAGGTCGTCGAGTGCCGTCACACCCGGGTACTTCTTGGTGAGGCCCTCGATACGAAGGAGGGGACTGGGCTCGATCACACCAGAAGCGGCAAACGTGGATCGTCGTGGCTGGCGCGCCCGGATGCGGCGCGGATGAAGGCGAGATCGTCGCCGAGGTCTGACGGTCGACCAGGAACCGTCCGGCGAACGAGAAGATCGTCGAGGATTGTTTTGGTCGTCGTCACGCCATCGGCTCGGGCGATCGGCGGAGCACCGAGAGCGTCGGTCAGGTCGAGACCATGCACGACGGCTTCGACCGTTCGCGACGGGATCCACTCGTCGAGCCGCATCAGCGCGAAGTAACCAGATCCGATGGTGTCACCGGGATGGTTCCGCGCTCCCGCGATGGATGCACTGAAGGTCTCGCTGAGCTTGTCGGTCAGCGACTCCGGCGTGTGCTGCCCGGCGAGGCCCTTGGCGTAGTCGTAGACGACCGGCGCCACCTGACTGCGGTCGGCGATGAAGAAGCTGACCCGATCACGACCCGGTTGGCCGTCCTGGATCGAGTCGAGGAAGCCCAGCGTCAATCCGATCGAGATGTCGATGTGGGCGACCAACTCTTTGATGCTCCACGGTGGCGAGGCGGCGATGAACGGCTCCAACAGAGTGGGTTGGTTCCAATCGTCCGCGCCGAGGCCCCGCACGAACTGTTCGACTACTTCGAGTTCGGCGGCCAGTGCCGAGATTGCTTGGTCATGTTCCGACATGGTGACACCCCCGTGTTCGCACCCTAGTCGTGGCCCGATCCGCCGTTTCCGCGGGCGCCGTCGAAAGATACAGTCGAGGTGGGTGAAGGAGGGGTCCATGACCGGCATAGCGCACGCGATCGGTGTTACCAGTCCGCCGTTGCTGGAGGAGACGATCGGGTCGGCCTTTGACCGCACCGTCGACACCTATCCCGACCACGAGGCGTTGGTGGTTCCGTTCCAAGGAATCCGCTTGACCTACCGCCAACTCGGCGAGCAGGTCGATCGGGTGGCACGCGGTTTGATGGGACTTGGGATCGACAAGGGCGACCGCGTTGGGATGTGGAGTCCCAACAATGCCGAGTGGGTGTACATCCAGTTCGCCGCCGCGAAGGCCGGTGTGATCCTCGTCAACATCAACCCCGCGTACCAGACGGAGGAGTTGCGTTACGCGCTCGCCCAGTCGGGATGCCGGCTGCTGATTTCCGCCAAGGCATTCAAGTCCAGCGACTACTCGGCGATGGTCGCCGACGTTCGTTCGTCATTGCCAGATCTCGAGCACGTTGTGTTGCTCGACACGCCTGATTGGGACGGGCTGCTCGCGGCCGGCGATGCCGTCGATCCGCAGGAGTTGACTGCCCGAAGCGCGTCGCTGACCAACGTGGATCCGATCAACATCCAATACACCAGTGGCACCACGGGCTTCCCGAAGGGCGCAACGCTCAGCCATCGCAACCTGTTGAACAATGGGTACTTCCTCGGCGAAGGATTTCGATATACGGATGCGGATCGGGTGTGCATCCCTGTGCCCTTCTACCACTGCTTCGGAATGGTCATCGGCAACCTCGCCAACCTCACCCATGCCACCACGACGGTGTTGCCGGCGCCCTCGTTCGAGCCCCTCGCCACGTTGCGGGCAATGGAAGCCGAGCGCTGCACAAGCGTGCTCGGGGTACCAACGATGTTCATCGCCATGCTCGCTCATCCCGAGTTCCAGGATGTCGATCTGTCGTCGCTGCGAACCGGCATGATGGCCGGCTCACCGTGCCCCGTCGAGGTGATGAAGCAATGCGTCGACGAGATGCACTTGGGCGAGGTGACCATCGGATACGGGATGACCGAGACCTCGCCGGTGTCTTGTCAAACATCACCCGACGATCCGCTCGACAAGCGCGTCGGCACCGTTGGTCGCGTATTGCCACACGTGCAGGTCAAGATCATCGATCCGAGTACGGGTGAGACTCTCGGTCTCAACGAGCCCGGCGAGTTCTGCACGAAGGGTTACTCGGTGATGCTCGGGTACTGGAACGAGCCGAAGATGACCGCAGAGTCCATCGACGCCGATGGCTGGATGCATTCAGGCGACATTGCTGTGATGGACGACGACCTCTACGTCAGCATCGTCGGCCGGATCAAGGACATGATCATCCGGGGTGGCGAGAACATCTATCCGAGAGAGGTCGAGGAGTTCCTCTACACGCATCCCGACATCGTCGACGTGCAAGTGATCGGTGTGCCCGATCAGAAGTACGGCGAGGAGATGGTTGCTTGGGTTCGCCTGCGCGAAGGCGCCAGCATGACCCACGACGATCTTGCCGCGTACTGTGCGGGCCGCATCGCTCATTTCAAGATCCCTCGGTACATCCACGTGACCGACGACTTCCCGATGACGGTCACGGGAAAGGTTCAGAAGTACCGCATGCGCGAGATTTCGATCGAGTCGCTCTCAGGCAGCTGAGCTGCCGCTGCTGTGCAGCGCCATCACCTGCGGGCGGTTCGCGAGGAAGGCAGCGACCATGTCGTGACCCTCGGCGATCAACCGGCTGCCCTGGCTGAAGTCGAACAGGCCGATGCCAGAAACGTCGGGCGCCGGAAGGCAGACAACGTTGAGGTGGTCGTGCGACGGCGTGAGGATTTCGCGCGTGACAGCGATCGACGACGTGAGCACACCGAGAGCCGACAGATCGGCTGCTAGCTGATGCTTGGTGCCGGCCCGGCAGTCGAAGGCGAAGATTGTCGTCGCGCCGAGATCGTGGGCCCGCTGGACGGGAAGGGTCGCGGCGATTCCACCGTCGACATGCCGGCTGCCGTTGATCACTACCGGCCGGAACACTCCGGGCAGCGAGGCCGAAGCAACGAGCACCTTGCGGGGATCGCCGGTCGAGTGAAAATCGAGGCGAGCGTCGTCGATGTTGACGGTGCACGCTTCGAACGGGGTCGACAGTTCGGAGAGGTTGTTGACCGGGAGGAAGCGGTTGACCAGATCGACGAGGCCGTCGGACCGGTAGAGATTCGGATGGCCGCGCAGCACATGCCAGGCACGCTCGACTCGCGAGCCACGGAAGATGTAGTCACGGTCGAGGCTCTGCCAGATCGTCGCGAGTTGCTCTGCCGCGGCGATGCTCGGGTCGTAGGCGACCGCTGCGCCGTTCAGCGCACCCGCAGATACGCCAATCACTAGGTCAGGGGTGATTCCGGCTTCGAACATCGCAAGCAGCTGCCCAGCTTGCATCGCGCCGAGCGACCCTCCGCCGGACAGCACGAAGGCGACCCTTTGCCGCCCAAAAAGGCCGTCGTCGTGCCGCTGCCGGTTCCGCCACATGCGGACTTCATCGGCGCCCGAAGGGTCGACTTGAGTAACGCCGGTAAGAAGGGTCCCATCGGCCTACTGGTCTGGCGTGTCGTCGTCGTCGGGCACGTTCTGCCCGACTCTTGGGCGCGCGCCCCGGGACCATCGCTGGCACCGAAATGGGCGTTGGGCTGCCCATTTCGCGACCGGCGTTGTCAGGTTGTTCGATCTTCGAGTTCGGCGAGGCGGCGCTGCATGAAACGGCGATCGCTGTCGTTGCATGGGCACTCGAGTGCTTGTCGATACGAGTCTGCGGCCGCTGCGGTCTGACCGAGGCGACGCTGAAAGTCGGCACGAGCCGACCAGTACAGGTGCCATCGTTCGGCAGGCGTGCCCCCCAGGTCGGCCAGCAGGGCGAGGCCTGCATCGGCGCCCGCCACCTCGGCTACGGCGACCGCCCGATTCACTCGCACGACCGGCGTTGGCCAGCGGATCTCGAGCATCCCGAACAGCTCGGCAATCTGCGCCCAGTCGGTCTCCGCGTAGGTCGGCGCGACGCCGTGGAGGCAGGCGATCGCGGCCTGCATCTGGTAGGCGCCCGGTCGTCCGCGTCGAAGCACCGAGTCGACCAGCGCAGCAGCCTCCGTGATCGCGGCGGCATCCCACAACGAGCGGTCTTGGTCGGCCAGCAGGACGATCTCACCAACGGCATCGATGCGCGCCCGTCTCCTCGCATTCGTAGCCAGAGTCAGCGCCAGCAGCCCGACGCACTCGGCCTCATCCGGCATCAGGTCGACAAGCACCCTCGCAAGTCGGATCGCTTCGTCAGCCAAGTCGAGACGACCGTCGAGCTCGCCGACCGGGGCGTGGTGACCAGCGGTGAAGACCGCGTACACCGTCGCCAGCACGGGGCGAAGTCGATCGGGAAGTTCGTGTTCTTCGGGAACCCGGTACGGGATGTGGGCCTTGGCGATCTTGGCCTTGGCGCGGCTGATTCGCTGGCCGATCGTGGCCTCGGGAACGAGGAAGACACGGGCGATGTCGACAGTCGTCAATCCGCAGATCGTGCGCAGCGCGAGTGCGACCTGCGACTCGGGCGACAGTGCCGGGTGGCAACAGGTGAACAGCAGCCGCAACCGATCATCGCGATTGTCAGTCTCGTTGCCGTCCATCGCCGAACCTTCGCTGAGGAGCCGAAACGCTTCCTCTTCCTTTGGCGCTCGTCGGGCTTCGCGCCGCAAGCGGTCGAGGGCCTTGTTGCGGGCGACGGTGGTCAGCCACGCGCCCGGCTTGTCGGGAACGCCGTCGCGCCGCCACGAGTCGGCGGCGGTGACGACCGCATCGTGCAGCGCATCTTCCGCGCGGTCGATATCTCCCGTCAATCGAATCAGGGTGGCCAGCACCTGGCCACCCTCGACTCGAATGATCTCGTCGAGTGGATCGATCAGCTCTGCTCACCGAAGTCGATGACCGGTCGAAGTTCGACCCTGCCAAGCCATGCGCCGGGGATCTGCGCCGCCCAACTGATCGCCTCGTCGAGGTCCTTGCAGTCGAGCAGGTAAAACCCGCCAAGCGCTTCCTTGGTCTCGGCGAACGGACCGTCAGTCGCGATCACGTCGCCACCCTTCGCGCCTCCACTGACCTGAATGGTTGTGGCTGTGTTCGTTGGTTGCAGGGCTTCGCCTCCACCGATCACGCCAGCGGCACCGCCGGCCTCGCCGAAGTGCATGTACTCAGCCATGATCTTGCCCCACAACTCGGAGTCGTTCTCGGATTCGCTGGTCGGCTCTGCGCCATAGATGAGTGCTGCATACCTGGGCATGATGGGTTCCTTTTCAATGAGACCCCGGCGGGGTGGTTCCTGCTACACCGACGAACGGCACAGCTCGATTTCGACGCGTCCGACTGGATTCTTCCACGACCCGCTGCGGATCGACGTCCTACGCTGCGGACGCATGAGCGACGAAAGTGAGGCACAAGGAAAGGGCGTGACAATCGACGATGTGCGCGCGTTGGCGTCCACCTTTGAGCGCTCGTACGAAGTCGTCGTCCGTGATCGGGTCAAGTTTCGAGTTGGTCAGATCGTGTACCTCGCCTTCAGCCGCGACGATTCGTTGATGGGTTTCGCATTCCCGAAAGAGGAACGGGAAATGCTCGTGGCCTCGGAACCGCACAAGTTCATGCTGCCCAAGCAGGGCGACATGCGCTACAACTGGGTCGTGGTTCGCCTTGCCGAGATCGACCTGACTGAGATGACCGAACTTGTCGTCGATGCGTGGCGGATGGTGGTGCCGAAGAAGGTCTTCGCCGCATACGAACGGAGCAGGGGGCAGTGAAGTACGAACACACCATCGACATCGATTCCTCGCCAACGGTCGTGTGGGCAGTGTTGGCCGATGTCCCCGCTTGGCCGACGTGGACCACCTCGATGACGAGCGCCGAGTGGGTCGGCGAAAGTGGATTCGCGGTAGGCCACGCGGTGCGGATCGTGCAACCAAAGCTCCGCCCTGCAACGTGGACGATGACAGCGCTCGACGTTGGCCGATCGTTCACCTGGGAGACGAAGTCGCCAGGCTTCGCCATCTCAGCCAGTCACGCCATTTCGCTACGAGATGTGGGCGGAGTGACGGTCGCCCTGTCGACAGACGTGCGCGGCTTGCTCGCACCGATCATCGGCGCACTGACCGCGAAGATCGGACGTCGCTACGTGGCGACAGAAGCCGAAGGTTTGAAGCGCCGCAGCGAGGAGGACAAGTGACTGGGGTACTACCCGCAGAGGTGTTGACCGGCGAAACAGTCGAGCTGTTGCAACAGATGATCCAAAATCGCTGCATCAACGACGGAACAGCCGAGTCGGGATTCGAGAGCCGCAACGCGGAGCTGTTGCGGTCGTTCCTCGGCTCCACCGGTCTCGACACGCAAAACTTCGAACCCACGCCGGGTCGTGCCTCGTTGGTGGCCCGAATCGAGGGCAACGATCCCACGGCGCCGAGCTTGTGCCTGATGGGCCACACCGATGTGGTGCCTGTCAACGAGAGCGGCTGGTCGCGTGATCCGTTCGGTGGCGAGTTGGTCGACGGCGAGGTGTGGGGCAGGGGAGCGGTCGACATGCTCAACCTCACCGCGTCGATGGCTGTCGCGTTCCGGCATCTGGCCGCGACCGGCTTCCGCCCGCGTGGTGACTTGATCTACTTCGCAGTCGCCGACGAGGAGTCGGGCAGCGCGCATGGCATGCAGTGGATGGCCGATCACGAGCCCGACGCGATTCGCGCCGACTATGTGTTGACCGAGAACGGCGGTCTGCACAGCGGTCCGAAGGAGCAGCCGTACATCTCGGTCAATGTCGGCGAGAAAGGCGTTGCTTGGCGGCGGTTGCGCGTGCGGGGTACACCGGGTCACGGCTCGATGCCTTTCAAGGCTGACAACGCGTTGATGACGGCAGCAGCGGTTGTGCAACGCATTGGCGACTACCGCCCATCGCCTCGATTCCACGAACTGTGGACCACGAAGGTCGAGACGCTCGGCGTCGACGAGGAGACCAAGCGGAACTTGCTCGACGAACAGCGGATCGACGAGTTCCTTGAGTCACTGCCGGCGAGCGGGCCGGGTGCGCACCTCCATTCCTGCACGCATACCACCTTCTCGTGCAACACGATCGGCGGCGGCGGGCCCTCGCGGATGAAGACCAACGTCATTCCCGACTCCGTCGAGATCGGCGTCGACATCCGCACCTTGCCGGGCGAGCACCACGACGATGTCACGGCACATCTCAGTGCGGCGCTCGGCGATCTGTTCGACAAGGTCGACGTCGAGGTGATCATGGACGACCCGGCGTCGATCAGCCGGGTCGACAGCGCGTTGTGGGACAGCCTCGAACGATCACTGGCAAAGCCGTTCCCAACTGCGAGGCCGACACCACAGTTGATCGTCGGGTTCACCGACGCCCGCATCTATCGCAGCATGGGTGCCGTCGCGTACGGCGCCGGGTTGTTCAGCCCGGAGGTCGACCCGGCGGACTTCGGCCGGCGCTTCCACGGCAACGACGAGCGAATCGATGTCGAGTCGCTTCGGCTGACCACGCAACTCTGGCTCGACGTCGCCCACGACCTGTTGGGGTGAGTGTTACTGCAGATGAATCCAAGCTGCCGCGTCGGTTGGCAAGCGGCGGTCAGCTTCGTGCGGCACGCTCGACAACAGCACTTCTCCAGTAGGCAGGTCGACTGCCTGTGCGCCGAAGTTGACGACACAGGCGAACCGATCGCCGCGGGTGAATGCCAGAACATCCTCACCGAGGTCGATCCACTCGAGATCGCCGGTGTGAAGCTCTGCAAGCTCGCGGCGAATGTGCAGCGCATCGCGATACAGCCACAGCATTGACGTGCGATCAGCGTCTTCGGCTTCGACTGACAACGTCGACCAGTGAGCTGGTTGCGGCAACCACGGGTCGGTGCTGCCGAAGCCCAACGACGGGCCTGAACGGCTCCAGGGCAGCGGCACGCGGCACCCGTCGCGGCCGCGACGGGTGTGACCCGACCGTCTCCACACCGGGTCGGCGAGCTTGTCGTCGGGGATGTCGTCGACCTGTTCGAGGCCGAGCTCTTCCCCCTGATAGAGGTACACCGCGCCCGGCAGAGCCAGCTCCAGCAAAATCGCGGCCCGCGCTCGGCGCGTGCCCAACGCCAGATCGACAGGGTCTTCTGGCCGACCGTGCAACGGATGCGCTGATGGAGCGCGTCCGTAGCGGGTGACGTGGCGGTCGATGTCGTGGTTACTGAGAACCCACGTGACCGGAGCACCGATGGCCCCGTGCGCGGCCAGCGATGTGGTGATCGCCTCGCGCAGCTCCTTGACATCCCAATAGCAGCGGGTCGTGTGGAAGTCGAATGCGGTGTGTAGGCGGTCGGGTGTCAGGTATTCGGCGAGCCTGGAAACCGACGACACCCAGGCCTCGGCGACGAACACACGCGGCGGCTCGTACGAGTTGCCAACGTCGCGCCAGGCCCGGTAGAGCTCGGGCACTCCAGGTTGATCCCAATGTGGATGGCCGGGCCTGGGTGGCTGGCCGAGCCTTGGCTTGGCGTTTTCGCCGAGGTCGGGCAGACCCGATTCCTTCAACAGGCCATGGGCGACGTCGATGCGAAAGCCGTCGGCGCCGGCATCGAACCAGAAGCGCAAGACATCGAGGAACTCGGCTTGCACCTCAGGGTTGTCCCAGTTGAGGTCGGGCTGCTTCGAGTCGAACAGGTGTAGATACCACTCGCCGTCGGGCTCATTGACTCGCGTCCACGCGGTGCCGCCGAATTCCGATACCCAGTCGTTTGGTGGTTGCTCGCCGTCGGGGCCCTTGCCCGGAAGGAAGTGAAAGCGAGCGCGTTCGGTCGATCCTGGCGGGGAGGCCAGCGCGGCCTGGAACCACACATGCTCGTCGCTGGTGTGGTTGGGCACGAGGTCGAGCAGGATTCTCAACCCGGCCGCGTGCGCCTCGGCGATCAGCGCTCGGCCCTCTTCCAGCGAGCCGAACTCCGGCTCGATGTCGCGAAAATCGGCGACGTCGTAGCCGGCATCGGCTTGCGGCGACGGATACCACGGGTTGATCCACAACGCGTCCACGCCAAGGGCGGCGATGTAGGCCAACCGCGAG
>JAENVT010000059.1 GCA_016650435.1 Ilumatobacteraceae bacterium | reverse complement strand
GTCGAAAAGGCGGCCGCTCGCGGACTGGCGGTCTTCTGCGAGAAGCCGCTGGCATTCGACCTCGCCTCGGCGGAGAAGATGGCGGCAATGGTCGGTGACGCCGGTGTTGTCAACCAGGTCGGTCTCGTGCTGCGCCGCTCACCGGCATATCTGTGGGGTAAGCATCTGATCGACGACGAGGCGGCCGGACACGTGATGGGAGTCGTGTTTCGCGACGATCAGTTCATCCCGATCCAAGGTCACTACGGCTCGACGTGGCGAGGCGACCGCACTCTGGCCGGATCGGGCACGCTGCTCGAGCACAGCATCCACGACGTCGACATGCTGCGTTTCCTGGTCGGCGAGATCGAGCGCGTCAGTGCGTACACCACCAACTTCCACGGTCACGACGGAATCGAGGACGTCGCCACCTCGACAGTGCGTTTCGACGGCGGCGCGCTCGGCACATTGGCCAGCATCTGGCACGACAACCTGGCGCGCCCGAGCTTGCGCCGCGTCGAAGTCTTCTGCACGCGGCGTCACATCGTGATCGAAGGTGACGACTGGTACGGCCCGGTCAGTTGGACCGACACGGATGGCGAGTTGCACACCCTTGGCGCCGACGAGTTGTCGGACTCCGTTGTCGCAATGCGTAATGGCTCGGAGAACCCCGATGGCGAGTTCATCCGATCTGTCGTGGCCGGTACGCCGGCAACACCGGATTTCGCCGATGCGGTGAAGGCCCATCGAATCGTCGAGGCGATGTACAGGTCGGCGGAGAGCGATGGAGCATCGGTCGAGGTCGGCAGTGGCTGATTTCAAGGTTGTCGAGATCGCAGCCGACGAGACGCACGAGCTACGTCTGGAGGTGTTGCGCAACGACACACCGTCGGCGATCGTGACATTTGCCGAAGACGACCTTCCCGGCACGTTCCATCTCGGGGTGCGCGATGCAGACGACCACCTCGTCGCGATCTCGACATGGATACCTCGACCATTTCACGAGGAGACCGCGGTGCAGCTTCGAGGTATGGCCACAGCCCCGCATGTGCGGGGTCAAGGCGCCGGTGTGATCCTGCTGGAGGCCGGCTGCCGGCGCGCCAAGGCAACAGCTCCCCTGGTCTGGGCGCGCGCTCGCGACACGGCGCTTGGGTTCTATCTCCGCCACGGCTTCGTCGTCGACGGCGACGGCTTCATCGACGAACAGACGATGAAGCCCCACCACTTCATCATCCGCCGACTGACGTTAGAGCGCTCGCACGACTCGTCTTGATCGCGGTCGGCGATTTCCGCTCAGGTTGCCTGACCGCGCATCTGTGCAGCATGAGCACAACGAGTCAAGTCGTGAGTTTGCGGGCCACGGCCGGTCGTCTGCGATCGGTGTCGACGCAGATCGGCGCTTGCCGGGCCCTCACGGTGTACAACCTTGCCGGCCCCGAGACCTGGGTCGGCCCGACGGCTCAGTCGTGCTACGACGCGCTTCTAGCCGTGCGCCGGCAGCTGCAGGCGAACCAGCAGACACTCACTGACACCGCCCGACGCCTCGAACGTCAGGCCGACGCGATCGAACAACAACCGACGATCCTCAAGCTGGTCTCTTAGTGACGACGTTGGCGTTCGACCGCGCCCGGCTCGACGCCCTGCGGCTTGGTATCGGGGCTGCCCTCGATGATCTGCGCCTCATCCGCTGCGACGACGCAGAAGCCGCCGCCGTGATGGGGGGCCTACGTATCGCTGCGAGAACCCTTGGCGAGCTGTGGTTGCCGCGAGTACAGGATGTCGTGAACTCCAAGGCACTGATCTCATGTGTTCGAAAGAAGAATGCCGATGGTTCCGACGTCGCCGAGGCGCCAGGGTATGCATCGCTGCACGGAGGAATGGAGACCATCGATGACCCATGGCCGATGCTCGACCCACCGGCGCCGCATCCCATTCGCACCTTCGACGAAATCCTGTCCGACATCGGGTCTGGAGCGATGATGCCGATGACCGCTCCCATCGATGCTCACGGTCATGCCGGGGCTCGGTACGACTCACTGTCGTTTGCACCGACGGTGAAGCCGGTGCTGGTCGACGCCCGAAATGTGACGTCGAACATTCTGAAGGTCGTCGACTTCTTCTCGGATGGTCTGCCCATCGGCTGGCGCGAGACGCAAACACTGTCGATCTACTACCTTGCCGATGCGCGGGTGACTTCGTCGGTGCATCGGCTGACCGCGTACCTCCCCGACGAGGGTCCCGAGACGTTCGTGGACCTGACGACGCAAGCAACCGTCTCGGGCTACCTGATCATTCGTAGCGATGAAAGCGTCGCTGAGGTGACGACGAAGATCGGTCCGGATGAGGACGACGATGCGACGAAGGACGTCGTCCTCGCCAGGCAAGCGTCTAGCTCGTACGCGGGCATGTTCTTTCCCGACGAGGTGCCAGATCTTCAGCCGATTCCCGCTGGACCGCGCGTCGAGAGTCCCGACATGTGGACCTTCACGACGTCTGCGTCGCCGATGGTTGACGGGTGGGGAACATGGAAACGATGAAGGGGCCTCGCCGGGAGTGAGGCACAATGCAGCATGCAGATCGACACGCTGCGGTCGCTGCCTCGGCCACTCGCCTTCGTGCTTCCGGGCGGTGGCGCGCTGGCGGCGTATCAAGTCGGTGTGCTCGATGCGTTGACCGCTGCCAGGCTGCGACCCGATCGCTTGATCGGCGTATCGGCGGGAGCAATGAACGCTTCGCTGTTTGCCTGGTCGAGCGATACCGAAGGCGTTCGCCGTCTCGAGCGCATCTGGGCGAACGTCAAGCGACGAGACCTGCTGCGCATGCATCCAGGGCGAATGGCGCTGGCATTGGCAGGCAAGCGTGCGTCGTTCCTCGACAACCGGCACGGCATCACCTTTCTTCGCAAACACCTCGGTGCGCGCCTCATCGAGCACGCCCCGATCCCGCTGACGATCATCACAACGGATCTGGCGACCGGGCGTCCGTTCATCCTGGAATCCGGCGATGTCGTCTTCGCGATTGTCGCCAGCTCGGCATTTCCTGGCGTCTTCCCTCCGGTCCAACTCGCCGGACATACGTTGATCGATGGTGGGGTGGTTGCCGACGTGCCGCTGGATGTCGCCGCCGAGTTGGGGATGGCCAGCGTGGTTGTCATCACAGTGCCACCGTTGGCGCCCGCGCCCGTGCCGCAACATCCGGTGGCGGTCGTGTTGCGTTCGTCGACGTGGGGCGTCGAGGCTCACGGTCGAACCATCGTCGCCCGACCACCCGACGGTCTGCGCGTGATCGAGATCCCCACCCAACCGTCGTCGGTGACGACCTTTGCAGTTGGATCCGCTGCGGCAACGATCGAGGGTGCACGCAAGTTCACCGAGGCGTGGTTGCGCTCCGAGTAGCCGGTACACGTCGGGCGATACTCTGTGCTGATGGCCGCTGCGGACGACAAGAAACCCGCGACTCGGGCGATCCGTGCCGTGACGTCGGTGAAGTGGGGCGCGAAGGCCAAGGAGATCGCGGCATCGCTGAAGGCCCAGCACGCCGCAGGGCGCGACGGCGACGACTCGCCCGCCGAGCCCGTTTGGCCGACACCCAAAGAGCAACTCGACGCGTTGAAGAAGGTGTTCCGGTCCTCGTCCCCGAAATCGGCAACGGTCGAGGACGATGTCGACACCGCGATCGACGGACCTCACGACGACGAGTCGCTCGATCGCGATGCCGAAGAGGTTGCCCAGGCCTTGCGCGGCGTCGATTGGG
Source organism: Ilumatobacteraceae bacterium (assembly GCA_016650435.1). The sequence goes on along the minus strand of JAENVT010000059.1, from coordinate 3,028 downwards.
GACAGGTTCGGGCGGCGACTGCCGAACGCTCGACAGACGTCGCCCGCACGATGCGGGCTCTCGCCGACCACGTCGACTGGGCCAAGGTACAACCGGTCGCGGCGCAGGTATCGAGCGCCTTGATCGCCGCCGTGTCGGCCGGCCGGATTCCGGTTGGTGGACCGTTCGGATCGATGGTGGCCAGGGCGATCGCCGACCAGAACAACCTCGGCAAACGCGTGGCCGCGAATCTTCAACGAACCTCGGCCACCACACCTCCCGACTTTCGTCCAGACATCCGCCGCGCCATCGAAGCGACCGCTACCGAGGCGTAGTCAGCCTGGAATCGGCACCGCCGAGCTCAGCAGAACCGACTGACCCGGCGTCGGTTCGACGATGATCTGCAGATTCCAATCACCCGCTGTCGACAGGGTGATGGTGCCGGTGTAATGGTTCGGACCGATCGATTCGAGGGTCGCCGGCACCGGAGCACCTGAGGCAAAGGTCGCCTGAACGCTGGTCGAGACCACCGGCTCGAGACTGCCGCCCGGTGGTGTGATCACCAGGTGGACTTCGTTCTGGCCCACGCGGCCTGGTGTCACCGTGACGTCGGCGAGCACTCCCTCGCTGCTCAGCGTGTTGGTGAAGACCTTCGAGGCGGCAACGCTTTGCGGCGGCAATGCGACCAGGGCAGCCGCCAAGCCAACCACTGCGATCCCGATCAACGCCTCGACCAACACATTCCGCTTGAGGGCGGACGGGCCGTCATTACGCAGCAGCCACTGCGACACACCTCCGATCGCGATCAGGACTGTTACGACAGCGACCTTCACCAGCAACGTACGACCCCACGACGTGCTGGTGACGTCGTCGAGATTGCCTGCCAGCTTCAATGTCTGGGCGACGCCGGTGGCGACTATCACAGGAACCGCGATCATCGAGATGATGCTGAACCGGCGGACAACACCTTCGGAGTCCGGGTCGGTCAACCACGCGGTGGTGCCGAACGCGAGCATCAACAGACCGCCGATCCACAGCGATATCGCGGCGAGGTGAACCGCATCGACGGCAACCCACAACTGCGCCGGATGCTGGGCGTAAGCGTGCCCGACTATCGAATATGTGACCACCAATGCAATCGCGAGTGCCAGAGCAGCGCCCCGCCAGAGATCGCTGGCCCGCCGAGCGAAGGTCAGCAAGAGGACACCGACGACGAGCACCAACACCGTCCGAACCAGCAATACCGACGCGGTGTGCGAGCCGACGACCTTGCCCCACACCGATGGGCTGATCGCGTCGGAAGGGGTGCCGGCAACAACCTTGGCGCCGTACAGGCCGAACGATCCGAGTGAGCCAACCAACAGGAAGACCCACGCCATCCACAGAAGCATCGTGTTGGAAGCCGAGTCAGCAGACTGCATGGCCAACAAGCCACCGCCGATCAGCACGATCAGACCGATCAGTGCCAACAGCCTGGCCGCGGTGTCGAGACGACCAACGGTCGAATCGGCCGCAGCATTGCCGCTGACCTTGTCGATCAACGCGCCGACATCGACCCCCGATTGCACGCCGACCTGAAAGCTGAACACACCATCGACGACGTGGCTATCCGCAGATGGAACCCGCCACACCACCACATACACACCGTCGCCGATTGTCGGAACCGATACTTGTACGACGGTGTCGTCGGTGATGCTCTGAGGCGGCCCGGTCGCGATCAACGTCGCGCTTTGGTCGTACAACTCGACATCGGCAAGCTTGAAATCAACGGCTTCGTTGAAGTCGAGTTCGATGTTGGGCGGCCCGGTTTCCAAAACGGCATTCGCCGATGGCACGCTCGCTTCGAGACCGGCATGGGCCGACGCCTGCGCGGCTGGTACGAACACGGCCAGCGCGACCGCAGCACCTACGACTACTCGCTTCAGTCGCATCAAGCGTTGATCCCGGCCGGGCCGAGACCCTCGATCTCGGCGCGGCCGAGCAACCAGGCAACGCGGTGGTGATCACCGACACGCATCGCCTCGGGCGGCAACTCCGTCAAACCCATCGGCTTGCGACTGGCCCACAACATCGTTAGTCGGGCGAGTTCGGCTCGCACGTACTCTGGCTCCCAACCCGACCAGGCGAAGTCGAGACCGAGATCGGCGTGATGCACGGTTGTCTCCCGCCAGCGGATGAACAGCAGGTCCGACATGGTCGACTCACCCGTGAACGTGATTCCGCGGCCGGCCCAGGCCTCGTCGGGCATCGCCGCCCAGGTCGCTTCGAGCTGTGCAGCGGTCGCCGTGACATCGGCAAGCAACTCGGCGGCCGAACGCCCTGACCCGGCCTCGATGTCGCCGGTGCGCTGGTCGCGACCGCCTGGATACATCTCGGCCACCTCGCCGCGAATCGCCGCATCGAACATGCGCACGTGACCCTCTGCGTTGCGGGCAATGTGTGTCGCCACATGACCGACCGTCCAGTCAGGGAGCCGCGATCGTTGCTTCACCTGCTCGTCGGTCAGATGCTGCAGCGTGGCGACCACGGCTCTGTGTGCTCTTGTCGCTCCGGCCCGGTCGCGGTCGAGGTGGTTCATCCGTTTCTCACCGTATCCGGCGCGCGAACGTGGCAACCTTGCGGACATGCAAATCGCAATGGTTGGTCTCGGGCGCATGGGCGCCAACATGGTTCGGCGGCTGCAGCGCGCCGGCCACGACTGTGTTGCCTACGATCTCGATCCGGCCGCGGTGCAGGCCATCGAGGGCGAGGGCGCACGTGGAGCGGGTACTCCGCAGCAGGTGGTCGACGCTCTCTCCGCGCCGCGACACATCTGGTTGATGGTGCCCGCTGCCTACGTCGGCAACACCATCGCGGCATTCGCGCCGCTGCTGTCGCCCGGCGACACGCTGATCGACGGCGGCAACTCGTGGTACCGCGACGACATCGAACGTGCCGGGCCGCTGCAGGAGAAGGGCATCAACTACATCGACGTCGGTACCAGCGGCGGCGTGTTCGGCCTCGATCGGGGCTATTCGTTGATGGTCGGTGGACCCACAGACGCGGTCGT
>JAENVT010000058.1 GCA_016650435.1 Ilumatobacteraceae bacterium | reverse complement strand
GGGAACGAGGGCGTCGTCATGAGCGAAACGGTATCGCGTAGTCCGTATGGCTCATTGAGAAGACGTGAGTATCAGAAACCAACATCCGCTGCTCTACTACCTGCCGGGCCAACGGGACGGGCGGCCGGTATGGGAAGCAGCGTCGCTTCTCAGAATTCTCACCCGGGGAACGGATCGGACGGTCCGTTCTCCAGGGTGATGATCCGCGACGCTTGACGATGACAGCGTGGCTGCGCAGGCGACGCCGCAGAGTCGCTTCGTCGTGCTTGTCGGACCCGCAAGGTCCTACGATGAGGACATGACCTCCAGAACAGTGGAATTCACCCGCATGGCCGACGGTACCCGCGACGAGTACCAGTATCTGCACGGCCTCGAACAGGAATACATCTCCGAACTCCCGGAGCGATTGATCGAGGCGTTGCGCCGGCTCGACGACGGTTTAGCCGGCTACAAGGTCAGCCGCTACCAACACTCGTTGCAGACTGCGACACGAGCCATGCGTGACGGTGCCGACACCGAGATGATCGTCGCGGCGCTGATTCACGACATCGGCGACGACCTGTCGCCCGAGAACCACTCGCAGGTCGCAGCGTCGATCATCAGGCCGTACGTTCGTGCCGAAGTGACGTGGGTCGTCAACATGCACGGCATCTTCCAGTACAAGTACTACGGCCAGCACATCGATATCGATCCCGATCAACGCGACGCATACCGCGATCACCGGTGGTACGACAGCTGTGCCAACTTCTGCGAGCGGTGGGACCAGGAATCGTTTGACCCCGATTATCCAACAGAGCCGATCGAGACCTTCGAGCCGATGCTGCGCGAGATCTTCACCCGTAGCCCGTTCGATCCGGCGATTGTCGAGGCTGACACCGCGCAATCAGCGAGTGTCTAACTGACCTGACTACCTAACTGACGTAATTGGCTAACTGCCTAACTAGAAATCAATCTCCGAACGGTCGCGATGACTCCCTTGGCCGGGATGGGCGCGAGTCGGACCACGTCACCCGGTGCCGGGGCGTGGATCCAATGCGTGGCGTCGACCGCGATTCCGACGTGAGTGATTGCCCCTGCGCCATGCGGGGCCATGAACACCAGATCGCCGGGCTTGACCGGTTCGCTCCAGATGTCGACCGCCGTGCCGTAGCTGGCCTGCGAGGCGGCGTGGTGGATCATCTCGATGCCGATCTGGGCATAGGCCGCCTTGACGAGGCCCGAGCAATCGAAGGTGTTCGGACCGGCGGTGAAGAAACGGTATGGCTTGCCCAGTTGGGCGTAGGCGAAGGCAACCACCGTGCCTGCGGGTCCGAGTGCCGCCTGGACGTCTGGCGAACTTTTCACTGCAACCGTGGGCTGTACGGCGCCAGCCGGCAAGGCCAGCGTCGCGCCCGGCAGGATCAGGCTCGACGCCGTGATCTTGTTGACGGCCAGCAAATCGCTGAGCTTGACCTTGAATTGGGTGGCGATGCCCGCCAGGAAGTCGCCGAACTTCACCGTGTAGGTGATGCCGGTCGCTGCGGGTGTTGTCGCGGCAGCCGGGGCTGCTGCGATTTGCGGTGCGACGGCATTGGCCGGCAGCGCGAGTTGCCGGCCGGGTGTGATCAAGCTCTTGACGGTGAGGTGATTCACCGCCAACAGATCGGCCAGAGTGACCTTGTAGAGGGTTGCGATTCCCATCAGGAAGTCACCGTTTTTCACGGTGTGCACGATCGCCCCAGCGACGGGTCTCGTTGGCGCAGTGGCGACGGGAGTCGGCGCAGCGGCACCGGTCGGAACGACCAGCTTGTCGCCAGGCAGGATCAGGCTCTTCTTGGTGAGATGGTTGCTGCTGAGCAGGTCGGCGAAGGGTACGCCGAGCTTGGCAGCGATCCCGGCGAGGAAGTCGCCGTTCTTCACCACGTATTGGGTGGGTGCTGCGGTGGTCGAGCCAGCTGCGAACGATGTCGTGGGCAGGGTCAGGATGCTGAGCGAGATGGCCGAAAGGGAGGCAGCCAGCAACGCTCGTTGTGTCCGAGACATGCCAATCTTTCGGCAAGACGCGCGAGAACCTTTACGAATTCTTGACAATTTTTACAATTTATACAAGTGCGCACCCCATGTCCACGCACCTGTCACCGACCGCCACCAGACGCTCACTCGTCGTGCGGGGCGCGTCCGGTGAGGAATTCGATCGAACGGGCCACGTTGGCGGCAACGAATCGCTCGAGTCGCGGTGAATCGAGCAGGCGTGCTACCGCCTGCAACGGCAGCGCCGACCCGGTGCGCACCGCCTCGCGCGCTGCTGCCCGGCTGGTCTTGATGCCGTGGGCGTAGACGATGAACGCCGAGGCATTGTCGAGGAGAGCCTCACGCTGCAGTGCTTCGCCGGCCTCGATGACTGAGCCGGTGAACGATCGTCCGTCGTCGCGCTCGGCGACCCTCGTGTGCCACTCGTGGCGTCCGGTCCATTGCGCCAGAAAAGCGGTGAACATGGCCAGTCGTACGGTGTCGGTGCCAGGCGAAAGCTGGTGATGCCAGCGGGCGGCGTGCGCGTAGGTGAGCCCATGGGTGATGTCCAGCCAACTGAAGTCGTCAAGGAGGTCGCGCTCGCCTGCGGTGTCGTAGCGCATCATCCGCTCGCCGACGGTCTGCACCACGACGTCGAGGACGCCGTCGACACCTGCGCCGGCGTGCATGGACGCGGCGATTGCCGGGACGATTGCCTTGCGGTCGTTTCCGAGCAACGCGGTCAACAGGTTCCCGTCGTCGGACCAGCCGTCGTCGACCGGAAGCGTGGCCAGCGATGTCAGATCGATGCCAGCCAAGGAGCGCATGAACGGACGGGTGTACGGCAGCAGGTCTTCACGAGTGCCGTACACGATCGTCGGGACGAGATACGGAAGAACGGTGTCGGCTCGATCCCAGCCGATCATCTCGAGCAGTTCGAAGGCTTTCTGGCAGTAGATCGCCCCGTGGCCGTACGACAGGAGATGATCACTGACGACGACCGTGAACCACGGCTGCAGATCAGTTGCCGTGCTGCCGCCGTGGATTGCGGCGCGTACCAATGCCTGCGCGTCTTCGAGTTGTTCGCGTTCGACGGCCTTTCGGAACTGAGCAATCGCGTCCGGCGACAGTTGGCGGGCGGGATCTGGCAGCGGGTTGATCGGTCGGTCACGTTCGGTTTCGGCGATTCCTGCAATTGCCTGCACGACGGGGAGGGCACGCTGATCTCCGTCGTAGAGGTCGACCATCGCCAGGCAGTCGGTGGCCGACGCGATCGAGTGACCCCACCCGAACTCGGCTCGCGGCGCGCCGTGTTGAACCGCCTCCCACACCAGTTCGCCGGGATTGGCGTCGGCCTGCAACAACCGCACAACGTCGCGGCTGACCTGGCCGATGTAGTCGTGTTCGACCCCGCGACGAAGGCTGGCCAAGAGACGCGGGCGGAGCATTTCAACATCCGGCTCGCGCAGAGTGATCAATACATTGCCGTTGTCGTCGACAGTCACAGGATGCGTGGTGATGTCCTCCTCGCCGACGATGCATGCGCCGTCGTCGACACGAAACTTCCAGTTGTGCCAGGCGCAGGTGACGAGGTTGCCGTCGAGCGAACCTTGGGTCATCCCATAGCCTTCGTGTGGGCAGGCGTGGGCGAGGGCAAACACTCCCTCCGACGTCCTGACCAGGCAGAGGCGATGGTCGTCGACGCGGACCATCTTCATCGAGCCGATCGGCAGATCGTCGAGTCGGGCAACGACTGTTGCGGCTGTTACCGCGAGTGGTGAGGCGAGAGGTGCGGCGAGTGGTGAGGCGTTCATCCGGCGGAACGGTAGAACTTCAACCATGGTTGAAGTCAAGCGGTTCTCGGTTGGCGAGCTGGCCGCGCGCGCCGGCGTGGCCACATCAGCTCTGCGGTTCTACGAGGCCAACGCCCTGATCGCATCCGAGCGCAACTCCTCGGGTCACCGTCGCTATCGACCCGATGCATTGCGCCGCGTCGCGTTCATTCAGGTCGCCCAACGGATCGGGTTGTCGCTCGGCGAGGTGGGCGAAGCGCTGGCCTCGTTGCCGTCCGGCCGCACGCCGACACGCGATGACTGGAACGAGCTCGCCACCCGATGGTTGCCGCGGATCGACGATCAGATCGCCGCGTTGGAACAGCTGCGTGATCGGCTCGACGGCTGCATCGGTTGTGGATGCCTGTCGCTTGATACGTGCGAGCTGTACAACACCGGCGATCGCGCCTCGCGACGCGGCTCGGGGGCCCGATACCTGCTGGGTGATCCGATCGAGGTCGGCTAGCTAGGTCTGCAGCGCGCCCAGACCCGCGCCCATCACGTCCACGAAGTTGTCGTGGTAGAACGCTTGGCGTGCCTCGGCGGATGTGTTTGCCAGGCTGGCCTCGAACCGTTCGATTGGACGCCGCCCGCCTTCAACGTGGGGATAGTCAGACGAGAACAAGCAGACCTCTGGACCGGCCTGATCGATGATCCAACCGACATCCTCTGTCGGATACGGAGTGAAACGAATGTGGCGACGCACGTAGTCGCTCGGTCGCATCGACAAGGCCCGCAGCCGCTCCTCGTGGCGGACGAACGCATCGAAGGCTGCCTCCATCTGCCGCATCCACGACGGAACCCACACCGCTCCCTGCTCGATCACGCCGACGCGAAGGTTGGCGAAGCGCTCGAACACGCCGTCGAAAATCATCGTCGCCAGTGTCTGGGCAGGCGGACCGGGAATCCCCATGTAATCGACAGAGCGGAAGTTCTCGTCGCCACCGTGGAAGTCGGGCGGAATCGGCAACCCGTTGCGGAAGTAGTTGGGGTCGATCAGCTGGCCGGTGCCGCCGACGTGGAAGACGATGGGGATGCGAGCCTCACTTGCCTGAGCCCATACGGCATCGAGGGCGACATGGCTGGGTGAGTGCGTCGGAGGGCAACCTGATGCAACGAGTAGTGCCGCTGCGCCCATCGAGATCGCCTCTGCCGCCAGATCGCCGGCGCGTTCGAGATCTGCGAGTGGTACATACAACGTCGACAACAGCCGGGGGTCGGTCGAGCAGAATTCGATCATCGCCCGGTTGTGTGCACGGGCAGCGCCGATGGCCAGTTCGAGATCGCCGGAATGTTCCCAGGCGTGCAGCCGTGAGTTGTGGAAGGTGTTGAAGATCAGCTGGCTGGCGAAGCCGAGCAGATCGAGAGCGCGGCCACGGTCCTCGGCGATGAAACTGCCCGTTGCCGCGAAGTTCTTGCGGGCCATGATCTCGGCTGCTTCGTGCTCGATGTACTCCGCGGAGCGATGACGGGCGGCGATTTTCTCGAAGGCCTTGTCGACATCGCGAAGTTGTTCGTGGGGGTCGCCGGTCTGGCGAAGCTCGTTGATGCCGCCGTAGCTCTGTGCTGGGATGCGCTCTCGAATGGAGGCGTCGGCGTGGTCGCGTAGCCAGTTCGGTGTCTCCATGATGTGAGCGTCGGCATCGTGCACCACGAGGCCTGTGGAGTTGTATGGCATCACATCAGTGTGGCATCTCTCACGGTGGCTGGGATTGGTTGTGATGTGTGCACGACGGCGTTGCGGCCCACTACGACCGCGGCGAGCACGACAGCAATGGTGACGATTGCGGCCACCGACAGGTGCTCACCCAGCAGTGGCCAGCCCCAGACCATCGAGAGCGCCGGCTGAGCGAGTTGCACTTGGCTGGCCTTGGCGATGCCCGCCCTGGCCATGCCCGCATACCAGGCGAAGAAGCCGAGGAACATCGAGAACAGCGCGGTGTAGCCGAACGCCGCCCACTGTGTGCCGGTCGCGTGCAGACCGGTTCGCGACGCGGCGACGATCGCGACGGTCCATGTCAACGGTGCGCCGAGCACCAGTGCCCAGCAGATGACCTGCCAACCGCCGAGCTGCCTGGCGAGCAAGGCACCCTCGGCGTATCCGACTGCGGCCGCAAGAACCGCCAGGATCAACAATGCGTCGGCAGCATGCAACGTGCCGCCGCCTTCGTGAACGACGTAGGCAACGACGGC
>JAENVT010000057.1 GCA_016650435.1 Ilumatobacteraceae bacterium | reverse complement strand
TCGCGATCTTCGGCGACACCTTGCTGTATGTGAACCTCGACGAGTGCACGTCATGCACCGCGTGCTACCAGCCCGACGTTTGTCCGGTCGGCGCGATCTACTCCGACGAACACGTGCCCAACGGCTCGGCCTCGACAGCCAAGTACAACTCAGAGGATCCCAACAAGGGTCACGACCACACGTTCTTCATCCAGCTCAGCCGCGACGTGTTCGCCGACTAGTTCAAAAAATCCTTGCATGCGTATGGGCTTCATGCAGCCTGAATTCACGAAGGGTCGTTGAGCCGCGTTGGCGGGAGAGCCCCCGGAGCCACGAGCGGCGGGATCACTGCCGACGTGTCGACCGTCAGCGCGAGCACGGCGAAGACGGTGACGGCGAACCCTGCATAAGTGACTGCCGCGAACCCGTGGCGGGCTCTGTCTCCGAGAACGAGCAGACCGATCACCGAGGGGATAACGGTGAGCGCGGCCTGCTGGCATGCCAAGGCAATCGAGACAGCGCCACGTTGCAGTGATGCGGCAAAGGCGACGATGCCGACGAGCGTGAACGGAATCAGAGCGATGGCCAACGGATCGGTCACGAATCCGATCACGGTGTCGTGGTGCAGGGCCCGAGCGCAGAGGGCCATGCCACCATCGGAGAGGCCGGACACCGCACCCAGCAGCGCGCTGCCGCGCGCCCCGGAGACTCTGGTGGCCGCGACCGCAGCACACACCACTCCGACGACCCCGAGCCAGATGAACAGCTTGAACACCCAGGAAACCGGCTTCGGGTCGCTGGGCGAGGCCGATGCCGCCAAGGCAGTCAGGGCAACGGCGAGCACGCACAGCAGGATGACCTCGCGCCTCGGCGGCTTCCGGTGGGTGCGTGCCCAGGTGATGAGGACCACGACACCGATGCTGCTCGCGGCGATCGCCTGGACCGCGAACAGTGGGAGGCTATGGAGGGCGATCAGCGAGAGGGCCCAGGCGACGACGCTGAGCGCCATCCCGACCATGTACCCGACGCTGACCGTTGCCCGAAATGCAGCCCGCTTACCGCTCTTGCCAGTTATTGGGGTGAGCTTGGCGGCCCGATCCTCGAGCACAGCGCTCACGCCGTAGCACACGGCCGTAGCGAACGCGGCAAAGTACGCGAGCGACACCGGCGAACTATAGGTGCGGGCATCGTTCAAGGTTTGCTGTTCGGGGCCGATGCATCAGTTGAGGGGCAGACGCGGACGCGGTTCTTACCTCAGTTGGGAAGATGAGGATGCCGGATCGTTGGTCGGAACGAGTTTCGACGCGACTTCTTGGTATCACCGCGGAACGTCGGACTGCAGTAGCGGTTGGACTGATCATCATTCAGTTGGCCATTGGGTTTGCGGCTACCTACATGCTTGGCGGAGCGCACAGCGTGCCGCCGCACTGGTTCTACGTGCCGATTCTGTTCGCCGGTCTCCGCTTCGGGCTCGTCGGGGCGATCCCGACCGCAATCGCGTCGGCGATCCTCGCCGGGCCGCTGATGCCAGCGGACGTGGGTGCCGGGACAGCACAGAACCTCAGTGACTGGGTCGGGCGCGGCGCCTTCTTCATCGCGATCGGCGCCACCTTGCCGGCGATGATGCGCCGCGGGACGACCACCATTCAGCAGGACCGTCGCGACGTTCGGATCGAGATGGAAATCAGACGGGCCCTCGCGCACGGTGAGTTCATGCTGTTCTTCCAGCCGGTCGTCGAACTCGCCGACGGTCACATCGTCGGAGCCGAGGCGCTGCTGCGCTGGCAGCACCCCGAACGCGGCCTGCTCCTTCCTGCCGACTTCATACATGACGTCGAGCGAATCGGCTCGATCGCGAACTGGGTACTTCAAGAAGCTGCGGCGACCGCTGCTCGATGGCGCACGACCTACGGCCTCGACGGATTCCATATCTCGGTCAACGTGTCCGCCCAGAACCTCGAACAGCCCGATTTTGTGACCCAGGTTCGCAACAGCCTCGCGGCCGCGCAGCTCGATCCCATGCACTTGTGTCTCGAAGTCACCGAATCGTCGATGATCGACGACATCGACAGCGTCGCCGTTCGTCTGCAAGTACTTCGATCTATTGGCGTCAGGATCGCCATCGACGACTTCGGGACCGGCCACGCGACTCTCTCCTACTTGCAACAGCTGCCCATCGATGTCATCAAGATCGACCGCTGCTTCGTCGACGATCTGGGGACACGCCGAAACGGTGAGGCGATCGTCGCCTCGATGCTGCAACTCGCACACCAGGTCGGCGCAATTTGTATTGCAGAAGGCGTTGAGACCGAGATTCAACGCAACGCGCTCTTGCACAACGGATGCTCTCTCGCCCAGGGGTATCTCTTCGCCCGTCCCGTCCCGGCGGTCGAGTTCGAGCAGCTATTGGCCGCCGACGGGTCCACTCCCGTCGACCCGCGCACGAAGGCGAAGATCGAAACCACCCCACTCGTTTGATGGTGCCACCCGCGACACGGCGGGTGTAGAACAGAAGGCGAGCGCCGGACCCTGGGAGGGACATGCAAGACATATCGACCGTCGACGCGCCACCGGCCCAGCCGGTTCGCAAGATCCCAATCGTGCCCCTCGCCGGTCTTCCGGTAGTGGCGGTGTTGATCGGGTTCGTGATCTACGCCATTGCCTCGAACAAGTTCTGGCCGCTGATGTTCTGCCATGTGGCCGGTGGTGCGCTGTGGACCAGCATCGATCTGTTCGTCGGCCTGGCGATCGGCCCGATCATCGGTGGCATGTCACCGCCGGCACGCGCCGAGTTCTCTGCCAAATTCATGCCGAAGATGGTGATCATCATGCCGACCGTCGTCACGATGACGCTGGCCACAGGCCTGCAGATCGCGTTGCGGCTCGGCACCTTGACGCTCAACAGTGATGCGCGCAGTTGGCTGATCGCTTCGATGATCGTCGTCGGTGTCATGGCCGTCATCGCACTTGGAGTCTTGGAGCCGGCGAACATCGCGGTGTTGTGGGAGATGAACAAACCGAATCCCAATCCAGAGGTGATTGGGAAGATGATGAAGCGCTTCGTCTACACCGCGGGGATCACCGGCATCATGCAGGTCGCCACGCTGGTGATCATGACCCGGGTGGCCACGCTGTGAGCGCCGGGCAAAAGTTTCCGAAAGCGGTCGAGACCGTCACCTTGTCGCTCGCCGCGGTCGTTGTCGGCGGCGTGTGGTTGGGCTCGCATGCACCGCGTCGACCTCCGTTGGCGTTGCCCACCGTCTTGTTGGTTGTCGCCGCGGTGTTGTTGTTGGCCGGCGTTGTGATGATCACCGGGGTTGCCGGTTTTTCGTGGGACACGTTCGTTCGCGTTGGTCGCTGGGCCCTGGTCGCCTACATCGTCGCTGCCGGGATGATCGAGTTCGCGTTCGTGCGAAATCACACCCGTGGCGCGCCGCTGGCGGTTGTCACGGGCATGTTGGTGGTGTTCGCGCTCGACGTTCCCTTCCTCATCGCCACGACGGTCGCTCGATACGACGACTGACCACGCGCGGATGGCTCAACGTTTCGACGCCGGTTACTACCGGCGCTTCTATGGCCGCCGGCCCGTGCACAACCTGCGGCACATCGCCCACTTGGGTGAAGGGGTGATCTCACTCGCGTCGTGGTGGCGCATCCCGATCCGATCGGTCCTCGATGTTGGCGCAGGTAGGGGGTATTGGCGCGACTGGCTGGTCGAAACCCACCCGACCGTGAAGTATCACGGCATTGACGCGAGCGAATACGCATGCCGTCGCTACCAACACGAATTGGCAGACCTCGCCGTATGGGAGCCACGACGGCGGTACGACCTGGTGGTGTGCCAGAGCGTGATCCAGTACGTCCACGACAAGGACGCGGCGAGAGCGATCGCCATGTTGGGGCTTGCCTGTCGCGGCTTGCTGCTGTTCGAGACGCCGACGGTTCGCGATCGCGACACGGTGATCGACCCGTCCAGCACGGATCTCGACGTTCATTGGCGCACGGGCGACTGGTACCGCAAGCGGTTGATGCTCGGCTTCACCGAGATCGGCGGCGGGCTGTGGCTGTCGCGCGAGTGCACCGCTGTGTTCTTCGAACTCGAACGCGCTCGCATCACGCCACCAAAGCACGGGGCCTGAAGTCACAGGTAAGGTTTGCCGAATGATTCTCGCCGAAGAACTGGCCCTAGTGGCCATCGATCCTTCCTCCGGCCATCACGCTCTCGGCGTGAGAAGCGAGCTGAACGCGTGCCTTGCCGGCCTCCTGGTCGCTGAACTCCTGCTCGATGGCGTAGTCGAAATCGGCGCCAAGGAAGACAGGGTGATCGTGACCGGCAAAGCCGAGCCGAAGACAAAGGTCTTGGCCGCGGCCAACGCGGTCGTCATCGACAGAGGACCGAAGATCAAAGCAGTTCTGTCGCACATGGACAAAGGGCTTTCCCGTCAACTCGACCTCGGCACATGGGACGCGATCGTGTCGAGCTTGGTGGACGACGGTGTGCTGGCGGCGACGCGTCGCGGAGTGCGCTCGCGCAACGACGTGCTCCAGCCTTTCGTGCGCGACGCGACCGTTGCCGCGTTGCGGGTTGCGGCCGCCGGTGAATCCGCACTCGAGCCGCGCACCGCCATGTTGCTGTCGATGACGGGACCTTCGCACCTGCTGGAAGTCGTCGCTCCGAACCGTTCGACGCGGCGTCACGCCCGAGACCGCATCGACACTGCCCTGGATGGAACGCCGCTCGAATCGATCGCAAAGACAGTTCGCCGCCTGATATCTGATGCCAATTCTGCGGCCGCCGGCAGCGTCGCCGGGTCCGTCGCAGCTACCGGCTGACGTCGACATATGGAATCGGGCTTTCTCCACCGAGCATGTATGGTGGCATGAGCAGGGCCCCGTGGGCCGTGCGGTACTCCGTGGAGGTTGCAATGACATCTCGGCGTCGGCTGCGAATGCGCATTGAGGTCGTTCTGGCCATCGTGTTCGCCCTACTCACCATCGCGACGATCCTGGATCCGCAGTGGATCGAGCAACTGTTCGAGTTTGAGCCCGACAAGGGAAGCGGTGATGCTGAGTGGTTGGTCACCGTGGCGTTCGGCATGGCGAGCGTCTTGGCATCGGTGCTCGCGGGCCGCGACTGGAGACTGCTCGCGGCCGAGTCGGCGAAGTGACTCGTTATCGCTCGCTGATGCGTTAGGCCATCGCGACGGCGGGCCGGCGCGCTCCGTCGACTGCGGTGCGCCAATGGCGTGAACGCAGGGTCAACAAGCCGAAGCCGACCAGCAGCAGTATCGCACCGACGCCGAAGGCGAGGTGCAGGTTCGTGGCATCACCGATCGAACCGATGAACAGCAGGCCGATGCCGTACGAGATCCCCATCGCAGCCTGCATGATCGACATGACGCGACCTCGGCTGGCCGTCGGTGCATCTCGCTGGATGATCGCCGATGAGGCGATGAAGAATCCTGCGCCGGCACCGCCCAGCAGTGCCGATGCGGCGACCACCCAGGCCGCATTCGGGGCAACCGCGTACAAGCCCAGTGCGAACGCCAACAAGACGATGAGGCGTCCGATCAGGAGTGACCTGGGATGACGGTGAGCGAGCACCGACACGACGATGCCACCGATGATGGCACCGGCGCCCTGGGCCGAAGCCACCGTTCCGGCCATACCGGTGCCGCCGCCGTAGCCGGCGCGCAGGTAGATGGGAATGAGACCGATGAATGGAACGATCGTCAGGTTGTACAGGACCAAGAGGGCGACGCCATGGAAGCAGCCCGGCGTGGAACGCAATGTGCGCCACCCGCCGACCATCCGTTCGAAGATCGTGCCGTCGCCACGGGTGGGTCGGAATGACCGCCGAACGAGCGCGACTGCCACCGCCAACACCACGAATGAACCTGCGTTGAAGCCGATCGTCCATGCCGGCCCGACGGCCAGCACCAGACCGGTGCCCAACAGCGGCCCGATGATGCGGCCGCTGTTCCATGAATAAACACCCAACGAGACCATTGCCATCAGTTCCTCTGGCGGAACGAGGTCGGGAAGCATCGCTGCGTAGGAAGGGGCGCCAGTTGCACCGGCGGCGCTTGCCAGGAGGATCAGAAGGATAAGGATCGCTGGCTCGCGAACGCCGACCCCGAGGGTCACCGCAAGAGCGGTGGTCACCAGCGCTTGCACCATCAGCGCAGCGGCGAAGACCTTGCGCCGATCGAATCGATCAGCCAGCAATCCACCAACAGGGGAGGCGATGCTTTGGGGGGCGAACGTGGCCAGCGCCACCAATCCGGTCTGCACCGCGGAGCCGGTGTTGGCTGCGACGAGGCTGCCGACGACGATCAGTTGGACCCAGGTTCCGATGTCGCTGACGACGGCTGCGCTCCACAAAAGCCGCACCGCTCGGTGGCGTAGAGGCACGAACGGGTGGTTGGTCACAACAGAACTCCAGGCTAACGAGAGGCCATCTCGCGCGAAGGCCTGTTTCATAGGACATTCGGCACAGTTGCACCTCGGCTAAAGCCGGCGCGGTGTGACGTCGGTCAACCGCCGAGACGTTGCGTGGTGAAGACGCTTGTACCGTCGACCGAGCCGGTGAACTGTCCGTCGAGCGACACGACCGATACGCCAGGGATCTCGGTGGTCGAGCCCGTCAGCGTGGCGGCACCTCCGGCCTTGGTCTTGCCGGTGCAGTCGATGTCGATCTTGGCGACGCCATCTTGCACCTTCGCCGTACAGGTGAGCGGGCCGTCGAGCTCTTGGCCGGCGTTCTTGAACTGCTCTTCTCCCTGCTGGGTGGCGATGTTGCGGGCGAGCGCTTCGGCGGCGTTGTTGGCAACGTCGCCTGCAGCGTTGGCAACGTCGCTGGCTGCAGTCTGCAGGTCGGTCGCAATGGATGCTCGGTCGTCGGAGTTGCAGCCGGCAATCGTCAAGGCCGCGGCGACCATGACCCCGTGGGCGATTCGTATCTTCATGCCGTCACTCTTCCCGACCGATCAGGGACCGAAACGTGCGGGTGTGCACCAGTAAGGTTCACCTGTGATCGGCGATATCGACGTGCCTTCGCTGTGGCTCCGCGATGCCTGCACGTGCGGCGAGTGTCGCGATGGGTACTCCGGTCAACGGTTG
>JAENVT010000056.1 GCA_016650435.1 Ilumatobacteraceae bacterium | reverse complement strand
GTCTGGTCTGCCGTGATGTCGAGGGTCGTGGCGTCACCGCGTGCCTTGATCGGACGCGGCCTGTGGTTGATCGGGATGCTGGCGACCTCCACGGCCGTGCTGATCGCCACCGAACGCCTGGCACGGAGGATGCTGCCCCTCGCCGCCCTCTTGAAGCTGTCGCTCGTATTTCCGGATCACGTACCGTCACGCTTCTCGGTTGCGCTGCGAACGGGAACCACTCGCCAACTTGCCCGCAAACTGCAACAAACAAACCTCGAGCCATCGACGCAGGCAGGTGCCACAGAACTGTTGACGCTCGTCGCCGCGCTCAATCATCACGACCCACTGACCCGAGGACATTCCGAGCGCGTGCGGGCCCTGTCGGACCTGCTCGCCAAACAGCTGCACCTCGATGAGGAGGACCGCGAGAAGGTCCGTTGGGTAGCGCTGCTTCACGACATCGGCAAATTGCGCGTGCCGGGAGAGATCCTTCGCAAGCCGGGCAAGCCAACCGCCGAGGAGTGGAAGGTGTTGAGGACCCACCCGGCAGAAGGGGTTGCCCTGGTTCAAGGCCCGATCGCCGACTGGCTCGGTGATTGGACGAGAGCGATCGGCGAGCACCACGAGCAGTTCGACGGGTCGGGGTACCCTGCCGGGTTGTCGGGCACCGACATCTCGCTTGCAGGCCGGCTGGTTGCCGTCACGGACGTGTTCGACGTGATCACCGCGACGCGGTCGTACAAGAAGTCAATGACCATCCAAGAAGGTCGCCTCGAGATCACTCGTTGCGCCGGCACGCAGTTCGATCCCGACATGGTGCGGGCATTCCTGCAGATCTCGATTGGCGATCTGCGCAAAGCCATGGGCCCGCTGTCGTGGCTGGCCCAGCTGTCGCTGTTCGGACGGCTCGCCGCCGCTCCTGCGGCCTCCACCATGGCCGGGACGATGATCGCCGTCACTGGTCTCGGTCTCGGGCCGGTCACCAGCGTGTACAGCGAACCGGCACGCCCCCACCGCGAGACGACAACCCAAGTCCACGCGGACACGCCGTCGAACACGGTGGGTTCGGTAGACACTTCACCAATTCAGAGTGCCTCGGATTTGCCCGGCAGCGCGACGACGCAGCCGGGGAGCAGTTCGGCGGCGCTGCCAGTAGATCAGCCGGTCACCGGCTCGACAACGGTGCCAGACGAACCGTTGCCCGCATCAGGCACGCCGACGACCGCAACGACAACGGGCACAACGGTGGCGGCGACCGGCCCGGGAACGACTCAGCCGAACGGCGGTCCAGTGACTTCCGTGCCCAAAAGCCTGCCGGCGACCACGGTTCCATCGATCAGCGTCCCGACAACCAGCGTCCCGACGATCAGCGTCCCGCCGATCAGTGTCCCGGCGATCTCGGTTCCACCTATCAGCCTTCCGCCGATCTCGGTTCCGCCAATCACTCTTCCTGTCATCACGTTGCCAATCGTCACGGTGCCGATCAGCATTCCACCCATCACACTTCCTGTGATCACGCTTCCTGTCATCACGGTCCCGCCGATCACGCTTCCGACGATCACGCTGCCCAAGATTCACTTGTAGACACCGCCGCGGCGCAAGGCGAACTTCCTTGACTAGCAGGCTTCGGCGGCGCTGACCTCGTTGACCAAGTCGGCGCGGGCACGTGCCACGCGCGAGCGAATCGTGCCGACCGGGCAATCCAGAACCAGCGCCGCTTCGTCGTAGGACAAGCAGGCGACCTGGGTCAGCACGAACGCCTCGCGCCGATCGGGGTCGATCGCGTCGAGCAGATCCCACGTGGGATTGCCTGGCGCTGGAATCCAGTGATCGTCAGCGGTGTCGCACAACGCACCCACGATGCGACGCTGACGCATCCGGTTGCGTACGTGATCGGCGCACACTCGCCGGGCAATGGACAGCAGCCAAGCCGTGATGGGTGCCTCGCCGCGGTATGTGTCCAGCGAGCGGAACGCGCGCAAATAGGTGTCTTGGACGAGATCGTCTTCCTCGCCGGGCGAGCCCAGCACGTTGCACAGCCGCCAGATCGCCGGCTGGGTACGGCGCACCAACTCACGAACAGCAACGTTGTCGCCTTCGCGTGCTGCGGCGACCAGCGCCTGCAGTTGGTCACCTGTTTCAGCCATCACATCAGATGGTGTCGCACCGCCAACGCGATTAGCAAGCCCGCCCCGTCAATTGGGTCGGACGACCCATCGCTCAACGGTTCGGCGTGGCGTTCTTGCGACGGGCCAGAACGATGCCGCCGGCGACCAACACGATGACGACGATGATCACGACCACGACGATCGTGCCGGTGTTGCTCGAATCGCTAGCGGGCGCAACCGTGGCGCTCACGGGCACGGCCGTGTCGCCGCTTGCTACCGCGGTGCCTGCTGTCCCAGTGTCAGTCGCTTCCGGCGCCGGAGTCAGCTCAGCTGCGGTCGGTGGCCCGGCGGTGACCGTGATGGTGGGCGCAGGGTGCTCGGGCTCAGCGGCCCCTTCTGCGGCTACCTCGATCCACGCCAACTCCCCCTGATCGCAGGTCTGTATGACTGGGAAGCGAATGTCACCCGGCTGAGCCGGCGCCGTGAAGGTGATGTCGAAATGATCCTCCTGGTCTGCGGCCAGCGGACCCCCCTTGAATTCGAGGACGTCACCAGTCAAGGTGGCGGTCCAGCCGTCCTTGGCAACTCCCGCGGCGTCGGTCACGCCTGCGGGAATCTGGAACTTCATACTCGTCGTGGGTGAGCCATCGCATCCATGCTCGACGTTGAACGCCACGGTTGCCGAGGTGCCGGCCTGCATCGCGATGGGATCTGGGTCGATGTGCGCGGACGCGATGCCTCCTGCGATCAGAACGACGGTCGCTGTGGCGGCGGCGCCGGCAATGACGGATTTTACGAATGCGGTTCTCATCGCTGTTGTTGTCGTCTGCTGACCGGAGAAAGTTCCCGACAGCCGATACCTTTTCGCCGGTGAATCGAAAACTGCTCGGCGCGGCGATGCTTGCGGCAGTGGTTCTCGCTCCCGCGCAGCCGGTCTTTGCCCACGGCGGCAATGGCGGTGCGAGCAGTGACTACCGCATCGAGGTAACAGGTTTTGAGGGCGACCATTCTGGGATCGAGGTACGCCCCGTCGAGCTTGGCAATCGCATGGAACTGGTGCGCACGACCGCCAAGGACGTGGAGATCGTCGGTTACGAAGGCGAGCCGTACATTCGACTCGGAGCAGACGGAGTGTTCGTCAACACCAACTCTCCGTCGTATTACACCAACCTCGATCGTTTCGCGCGCAAGCCGATTCCTGCGACCGCCACACCGAGTGCCACGCCGGAGTGGGTCAAGCTCAGCGATGGCAACTCGGTCCGATGGCACGACCATCGCACGCACTGGATGGACCCGACGCCGCGTCAGGATGTGCGCGACAGCCCTGACGTGGAGCGAGTGATCTTCCCGGCGAACCGCGTCGAATTGACCGTCGATGGAAAACCCGTTGTTGCGATTGTCCGGGTCACGTGGCTCCCACCGCCGTCGCGAATTGCGTGGCTCGTCGTCAGTTCGTTGGGGGCGTGCGTGTTGCTCGCCGCACTCGTAATGGTCCCCTCGCTTCGCCGCTTTGCATCGATCATGGCGTTCGTCGCCGGGGCGGCCTGTCTCGTGGGCAGCGGCACGAGCATGTTCCGAGTCGTTGCCAGCGCGTTGGCAGTCGTCCTCGTCATCGCCGGAATTCTCTGGAAGAATCGGTGGCTGCCGGTTGTTGCGGCCGTTCTGGTAGTGATCCTCGCTGTCACTCACTTCGAGGTCTTCGAGCACCAGTTGCTGGCCGGTTGGGCACCCGAAGTTCTGCAACGAATCGCGATCACGCTTGCGTTGGCGTTAGCAGCGGCGGTCGTCGGATCTGAACTCGTGACCGGTCTCGGCGCCACGACGACAACAGCACCACTCGAACCTGCCGCAGCCGAGCCGTGAACAGGCTGCGTCGGGCCGCTTGCGCCTGCGCGGCAGGTTTGGCGTTGGCAACCTTCGTCGGAGTCGGCACGGCGTCTGCTCACGCAGAACTGCTCTCGAGTGATCCGCAGCCCGGGGCAGTACTCGACACCGCGCCTGCGCACATCACGTTGACGTTCAACGAGCCTGTCGAGATCTCGCTCGGCGCGCTGCGCCTGTTCGACGGGACAGGCGCGTCGATCAACATCAGCACTGCTCGGCACCCCAACGGCGAGGGCGCGGCCGTCGAAGTCGATCTGCCCGCGCTCAACAATGGGTCGTACGTTGTCGATTGGCGGGTGGTCTCCAGTGACTCGCATCCGGTGCACGCCGCGTTCACGTTCCAGGTCGGGCCGACGTCCAACCTTGCGTCAGGGCTGCTCGACCAAATCATCAGCAGCAGCCACACTGGAAAGACCGCAAGCACCGGATTGACCGTCAGCCGATCACTGGTCACCGCGGCAATCGCGATCGTGTTCGGCGGGCTGCTGGCCTGCGGATTGGGAATCGTTCCGTTAGGCCGGCGGCAGCGCGTGCTGATCGGCATTGCGGCTGGAGTCGGCGCGGTTGCAGGCCTCTTGGCCATGCCGCTAGAGGTGGGCTATACGGCCGGGAGGTCGCTCGGCGTCATCACCGATGGCGCCGCCTGGCGGGCCGTGTTCGACACGACGATCGGTGTCGCCTGGGTCGTTCGCACCGCTGGGATAGCGCTGACCGGTGCGGTGCTGTTAGCCACACATTCACGCAGTCGAGCAGCGTGGTGGCGCGCCGTTCTGTTCGTCGGTCTCGTCGTCGTCGCCACGGCGTCCGCCTACGGCGGTCACGGTGCGAGCGGACGCTGGCACTACCTCGGCGTGTTCCTGACGATGCTCCATGTTTCGTCGATGGCCGTGTGGCTTGGTGGCCTGGCCATGCTCGTCGTCGGCTTCCAAGAGGTCGAACGCGATGGAGCGGAGCACTTCTCGAGGATCGCCTTGCTGGCAGTAGCGGTGGTCGTGGTCAGCGGCACGATTCAGGGGATCCGCCAGGTCGGTTCAGTCGATGGCTTGACCGGCACGTCGTACGGCAAGTTGTTGATTTGGAAGCTCGTCGCAGTCGCGGCGACGTTGGGTATCGCCGCTGTGGCGCGCGCCTCGACACACGGTCGACTGGCTCTTGCGCCGGCCTCGGTAGGCGCAGCCGGTGCCGGCAGTTTCGATCGGCCTCGCCTTCGTCGCGCGATCACCATCGAGACAGCACTGGCCGTCGCGATCGTCATTGTGACCTCGCTGTTGATGGCCGCCAACCCGTCGCAGGCGACGGCCTCGGCACCGTTCTCTGCCACCTTGACCAGCAATGGATATCTGGCCTCAATTGAGGTCTCGCCGGGCCGGGTCGGCGCGAACGAAGTGCACATCTTCCTGTCGAGCCCGAATAGCAGCTTGGCTCAGGCAGACAACGTCACTGTGACGATCCAAGACCCATCGCGTGATGTCGACCCGATCAAGATCGATGTCGTCAAGGCGGGCGCTGATCACGTGATCAGCAATGCAGCGACGTTTCCCTACGCGGCGACATGGCGGATGGTGGTGACGGCGCGCTACGGCTTCGACGAGGTCACGTTCACCGCCGACGTAAAGGTCGTGTAGCCCGCCTGCGCTCGACGGTCGAGTGATCTACCTAGCTACATCCTGATCATGCTGGCCTGGGTGTCGGAGGTCTGTTGGTGTCGCTACACCGCTTCCGATGGGAGCCGCGCATCAAGTCCTGAGCGGTCGTGCCTTAATGTGTTCGCATGTCAGAGGCCCCGCAGTTCGATCGCAAGATGAGCGATGCAGAGGGCTTGATGTGGCGCCTCGAGAAGGACCCACATCTGTCGAGCACCTTCGCAGCGGTCACAGTCCTCGATCGGCATCCCGACTTCGATCGCCTATTGGCGCGCATGGAACGGGCAGTTCTAGCCGTCGAGCGGTTGGGACAACGGGTGCAGCCTGCGCCGGTCAACCTCACTGCGCCGACGTGGGTCGACGACAGCAACTTCGACCTTCGATATCACGTGCGCCATCTCGCCTTGCCGAAGCCGGGCACGATGCGTCAACTGCTCGACCTCGCCAGCCTCATTGCCTGCGACCCGTTCGACCGCACCAGACCGCTGTGGCAATTCGTGATCGTCGATGGCTTACGCGGTGGCAAGTCGGCGCTGATCCAGAAGCTGCACCACACGATCACCGACGGCGAAGGCAGCGTGAAGCTCTCGCTGCAGTTCCTCGATTTCGAGCGCGACCCGCCTGAGTCACCACCGATTGATCCACAAGAAGTCGCCGACCGGGAACCACCGGTCGCCGATTCAGGTAGCGATGTGTTGCGCGATCTGCTGGCGGGCAGCTTGCGGATGCCACTCGGCTTGCTTCGTCAGATCAAGGATCTGCTCAGCGATCCAACGGGCATTCCAGGAGCTGGCTCCGCCGCTGCCGACACCGTGCGCGGGGTGATGAGCCAACTCAACGACACCGAGCAGGCCAGGTCGCCACTGTGGGTCGGGCGCTCGTTGAAGAGGCGGATGGAAGTGCTGCAGGCACCGTTCGATGAGACGCGCGCCGCAGCAAAACGGCTGGGCGGCACGCTCAACACCGCCTTCCTCACCGCCGCAGCCGAGGCTGCTGGTCGCTACCACGAACGCATGGGATCGCCGGTCGAGGAGCTGCGGGCGAGCATGGCAATCAGCACGCGCAGCGAGGGGTCTGGCTCGAACGCGTTCTCCCTAGCACGCATGCTGGTGCCGACCAGCGACATGCCGATCGCCGAACGATTCACGTGGATTCAAGCCGCAGCTGGCGCCGCTCGGGAATCCAACGCGACCGCCTCGCTCGAGACCCTGGCGGCTGTGGCCTCGACGTTGCCCACCTCACTGATCACACGGCTGGCGCGCCAGCAGTCGCAGACGATCGACTTTGCAACGTCCAACGTTCGCGGCGCACCTGTGCCGCTGTACGTCGCCGGCGCACAGGTTCTGCAGAACTACGCGGTCGGCCCTCTAGCCGGAGTCGCGTTCAACCTGACGCTGTTGAGCTACAACCACAGCCTCGACATGGGAGTCAACATCGACACCGCTGCGGTCACCGAGCCAGAGCTGCTTCGCGAGTGCCTGGAGAAAGCGTTCGCCGACCTGATCTCCGCGTAAGAACCTTCGAGTGTTTGTAGCCACCCCGGGGTGTCCGGAAACACTCCGATAGCCGATCTGATCTTGGCGTAAGGGTTTCAGCCCTCGACGGGGGCGGGCAACGTGAGCAACGTACGGACGTCGAGCAACACATCGGTGACTTCGCCGGATGACACCAACTCGCGACGCAACATCTGCGCGAGAGCCTTGTCGATCACGCTCAAGGCTTCCGTGATGACTGCTTCCTTGGTGTCGGTCATCGGTGATGTCTCCTCCGCTACTTTGCTCCTACCGAGACCGTAACTCGCCCGGGAGGCTCCTGTATGGCATCGTACCGGCAACCACTCTCTTCGCGCGGTGTGACGCCTACCATCTTGGGCGATGGAATTCGATGGACGAAATGTTGTTGTCACCGGAGCCGCGAATGGGATCGGGCGGGCGCTTGCCAAACGATTTCACCGTGACGGTGCCCGCGTCGTCGCTTCCGATCGCCAGGCTGACTCGCTGGCGGCCGTGGTTGCCGAGCTCAACCAGGTCAAACCGGGCAGCGCCATCGCCGTGCCGGTCGACATCGGCACGGAGGCCGGCAACCAGCATCTTGTCGCCGCAGCAGAAGAAGCGTTCGGACCGATCGATCTGTTCTTCGCCAACGCCGGCGTCGCGGTTGGCACCGACCTCACGACAGCCGAGGAGGAATGGGAGCTGGCCTTCGATGTCAATGTCCATGCTCACCGTTGGGCGGCAAAGTACCTCCTACCGGGATGGCTGGCCCGCGGCGACGGCTACTTCTGTGCGACGGCGTCCGCCGCCGGCCTGCTGAGCCAGATCGGCTCGGCGCCATATTCGCTGACAAAGCACGCGGCGGTGTCCTTTGCCGAATGGATGAGCATCACCTACGGCGCCCGCGGCGTGAAGGTCAGTTGCCTGTGTCCGCAGGGCGTCAACACCAACATGCTCAACAGCGGGCCGATCAATTCAAACAACGCCGGCGACGTAGTGCGTGCCGCCGGCGCGGTGCTAGAGCCCGACGATGTCGCCGAGGTCGCTGTCGCCGTGATCCGTGCCGAGACATTCCTCATCCTTCCTCACCCCGAGGTGCTCACCTACCTGCAACGAAAGACCGGTGACTACGACCGTTGGCTAGCCGGCATGCGCAAGCTGCAGGCCCGGATCATGGGCGATTGAGCGCTGACAATGTCCGACACAGATGTGCTCGCCCAGTTGCGCCTGACCACTGGCGAGCCGGTTCGCTTCCGCAAGGTGGATGGCGGGCGCTGGCTGGTCGGCAAGATGTCGGGTGTCGCCAGCGACGGCAGCATCACGATCCACGACGCAAACGGCGCGGCGCGCAGCTTGCGACCCGAACGCGTGGAAGTGCGCCGCCCCGGCGGCCGCGGCCGATTGACCTGGCAGCTGGTCAGCGACGTAGCAATCACGTGGGAACAGTTGGCCTTGTGGGGCGATGCTCCCGCCTCCAAAGCCGCGCGGCGCCGAACGTAACGTAGCCTCTGCGCCCATGACCGAGCCAGCGCGTATCGATGTCGAACCGGACCCTGTGCCGATCGTGCTGATATTGGCCGCGACGTTGCGACGAGCAGCCCGCACTCCAAAGCTCGCTGCCGCGATCGGGAAGACAACAGGCAATGTCGCGCTGCGGTCGACCGTCGATCCGCAGGCCGCAACGATGCGGTTCGGCAATGGTGGCGTCACCGTGGTGCGCGGTGTGTCCGGCGATGCCGACGTGGTGATCGCCGCCGACGTCAACACCATGTCCGACGAGAAGCCACCGAAGCCGAAGGTCACCGGCGCGGCGCGACATCTGAAGCTGGCCTTGACCGTCGGCAAGCTGCTCGAACCGCCGCACGGCACATGGCAGGAGGAGGCCGAACGCTTCTTCACGTTCGCGACCGCACGTCCCGGCGTCCCCAAATCGATCAGGGTCGTCTGCACCGACGACGGATCAGAACTGACGCTCGGCGATTCGCCCGTGGAGTACGAACTGCACGGCAGCGAGCACGCGCTGCTGAACGTCTTTTGCGGCAACACGGTGCTGGGCCAGGATCTGCTCGACGGCAAGATCTTCGCGGTCGGCAAGCTCGCCCACCTTGCCGAGCTGACAGGTCGATCGCTGGCCTGGATGCTTGGCGGAGAATGACCATGGACTCCCAATTGGACGCCCAGCAGACAGCGACCTGGCTGGACGAACACAACATCGCCTGGGTCAAGACCGAGGGCATCTCGATCGACGGCCTGGTCATCGGCAAGCACCTGTCGACGCGCAAGTTCTTGTCGTCTCTGCCGCTCGGCAACGCGATCACCGAGTTCGTGCTCGGCTACGACATCGGTGGCACGCCCTTCCTGGTGTGGTGGGACGACTGGAGACGCGAAGCGCTCGGTGATTTCCATCAGCGGCCTGATCTGTCGACGCTCGTTGCCGCGCCCGATCGACCCGGCACGGCAAACGTGATCTGCGACATCGTCGACCTCGAAGGCAACTCGGTGCCGGTGTGTCCGCGCTCGAAGCTGCGCAACATCACCAGCCGACTCGCCGGCCATGGATTGACCGCGAAGGCCGCGTTCGAAATTGAAGTGATGGTGTTCCGCGAGTCGTACGCCGACGCTCGAGCGAAGAGACATCAAGATCTCACCCCCATGTCACACCCGGCGCCGCTCGGATACCTGCATTTCAACTCCCGTCAACAGTTGCAGTTCCTCGACGTCGTGCTGCAGCGCCTCGATGGTCTTGGTATTCCGATCGAGGGCTGGCACGACGAGGCCGCCCCAGGTCAGTTCGAACTCAACCTCGACCCTGCCGATCCGGTCACTGCATGCGACCGGGTGATCCGCATCAAGCAGGTGTTGCGCGAAGTCGCTCTAGAGCAACGGTGCTCGGTGACCTTCATGGCCAAGCCCAGCCACGAATACGGCAACGGACTGCATGTGCATCATTCACTCGCTCGTGATGGCGAGCCGATGTTCTACGCGCCAGATGGTCACGATCTGTCGGAGTTGACACTGCATTGGATCGGGGGCTTGATCGCCACCATGCCGGCGGCGATGTCGATCTTCTGTCCGAACATCAACTCGTTCCGGCGGGTGATCGGCTTTGCTGCGGCCCCGACGGTTGCGTCGTGGGGCGAGGACGACAAGTCCGCCGCCGTGCGAGTGCTGTCGCGGTCGCCGAAGGCGGCTCGCATCGAGAACCGAGTTGCCGGCGGCGACGCCAATCCGTACCTCGTGCTGGCCGCGGTGTTGGCCGGCGGGATCGCTGGGATCGAGCAGTCGATCAAGCCACCTGCGCCATTGGGAGTCACCGGGTGGGGCCTTCCGGCCGGGTACCCGCACCTGCCCAACACGATCTCCAAGGCAGCGGACGCGATGACATCCGATGTCGTGTTACGCAGCGTGTTGGGCTCGGAGTTCTGCGATTACTGGGTCAACACTCGCCGATGGGAGTGGCTGATGTTCCACACCACTGGCGGCGACCCGATGGCAACGACCGTCACGCAGTGGGAACTCGACCGACTCTTCGAGATCGTCTGACAGATGTCGTCGCGACCGGTTCGGATCGGCATCACCGCCCACATGGAAATGGTCGTGCCCGCAGAAGGTGACGGGTCGCTGCACTACGTCGTCAGTGCGCCATACGTGAAGGCGGTTCGCAAGGCAGGGGCAATGCCGGTGCTGCTCCCCGTGGTCGACCCCGACGATGCTGCGGCGATGCTCGCGATGGTCGACGCACTGATCATCACCGGCGGCGCCGACGTTGACCCGATCAACTACGAGGCGCCGGCCGACCCTCGGCTCGGCGCGACCGATCTAGTGCGCGATGCAGCCGATTTGGCAATCACGCGCGCCGCGGTCGACTCCAACGTGCCGACGCTGGCAACATGCCGCGGCATTCAGGTGCTCAACGTCGCGATGGGCGGCACCCTCGTCCAGCATGTCGACGAGCACATGCGCGTCGACATGTACAACGAAGACGTTCACGACGTCGAGATCGACCCGACGTCACGGTTGGCCACCATCCTCGGTACTTCCGCGATTGGCGTCAACTCGATGCACCACCAGGTCATCGATCGCCTCGGCGGCGGCGTTCGAGCCGTTGCCCACAATCATGACGGTCACATCGAAGCGATCGAGCTCGAAGCCGCGCCCGCAGTGCTCGGCGTGCAATGGCACCCCGAATTGTTGCGTCATCGCGGCGATCACCTCGCCCTGTTCGAGGACCTCGTTCGCCAAGTACGCGCCAGACGCGCGTAGCGTTTGTTCGTGAGCTTCAACGTCGCCGCTGGCGCCTATGACCGATTCATGGGCCGGTACTCCACTCCCCTGGCACCACTCTTCGCAGACTTTGCCGCAGTCGCCGCTGGGCAACGAGCGCTCGATGTGGGTTGCGGCCCTGGGGCGCTGACGGCCGAGCTGGTCAGACGGCTGGAACCGGCCAACGTTTCCGCGGTCGATCCTTCAGAATCGTTCGTCGCCGCAGTTCGGGAGCGCCACCCGACTGTCACCGTTCAGCAAGCGGCCGCAGAGGATCTCCCATTCGCGGATGCGTCGTTCGACAGTTCGTTGGCGCAACTCGTTGTGCACTTCATGGCCGATCCCGTCGCGGGACTGCGCGAGATGGGCCGCGTTACCCGCAGCGGGGGCGTCGTGGCAGCGTGCGTCTGGGACCACGAAGGCGGCAAGGGCCCACTCGGGGTCTTTTGGGAGGCGGCACGACAGCTCGACCCCGATGTCAGGACTGAGTCCGGGTTGGCCGGCGCTCGCGAGGGTCACCTCGCCCAGCTGTTCGGCGAGGCCGGTCTGGCCGACATCGAAGACAGCACCCTGTCGGTCAGTGTCGTCCATGAAACCTTCGATGAGTGGTGGGAGCCGTATACGCTCGGCGTCGGTCCAGCGGGCAAGTGTGTTACCAATCTCGACGCGACCGGTCAAGCGCGGCTCCGGGAGCTGTGCCGCGAGATGCTGCCGGCGCCACCCTTCACGTTGACCGCGCTGGCCTGGGCCGCCTGCGGAGTCGCATAGAACCTTTCGGGATCGAACGAAGGCCGTCCCAGCCGTGATAGCAACGTTGGCGTGACCGCCGCGACTCCGTTCCACGATCTCGACGAATACATCGCCTTGCCGCGCCTCGGGGGGTTGGCGCTGTCAATCGACGGCACGCGACTTGTGGTGTCGATGAACGCTCTCGATCCCAAGCGGACCCGATACGTGACCTCGCTGTGGGGGGTCGATCCCGAGGGTCAATTCCCCGCTCGCCGGCTGACCCGCAGTGCGAAGGGCGAGAGCGGGGCGGCGTTCCTTCCCGACGGGTCACTGTTGTTCGTCTCAGAACGACCGGATCCCGACGGATCGGATGACGAACCCGTGTCGGCGCTGTGGCGCCTGCCGGCCGGTGGTGGTGAGGCCGGCGTCCTGGCGACTCGGCCAGGTGGAGTCGGCGGTGTCGTGGTCGCCAGCGACAGCGGCACGATCGTCGTCAGCTCCGAAACACTCCCCGGTTCGATCACCGCCGAGGATGACAAGAGGCGCCGTTCGGCGCGCAAGGACAACAAGGTCAGCGCGATCCTCCACGAGACCTACCCGATCCGGTTCTGGGACCACGATCTGGGTCCCGACACTCCCCGCCTTATGGTCGGCGACGCACCGGGCGACGGCGTCGAGACGATTCAACTGCGCGACCTCACCGGTCACGTCGGCACAGCGCTCGGAACCGACGAAGTGTCGTGGTCGATAACACCGGACGGAAAAACTGTGTACGCCGCATGGAGCGTCGTCGAGCGCGGCGGCTCGGATCGTCTCGGAATCATTGCCATCGACGCCGCATCTGGTCGACGCGTCGAGCTGCTGTCCGACCCGGAGCACGAGTACTTGATGCCGGCTGTGTCGCCGGACGGGTCACATCTGGCATTCGTCACGGCGACGAGATCGAGTACGACTGAGCCACCCGACGCGCACCTTGGGATCGTCGACCTGAGCGATGACGGCACGTCCGCGACCAAACCGCAGTTGATCGCTACCGACTGGGATCGC
>JAENVT010000055.1 GCA_016650435.1 Ilumatobacteraceae bacterium | reverse complement strand
CGCAGATCCGCGCGAGTGGGTCGCGGCGCGGTATGCTGCAGTCCCGTTGTCAGTTCGCCTGAGACGGAGGTCTTTGTTCAATGCCGAAGCACATTTTCGTGACTGGAGGCGTTGCCAGCTCCCTCGGCAAAGGTCTCACCGCGTCATCCCTCGGCCGACTGTTGAAGCTGCGGGGCCTGCGGGTCACGATGCAGAAGCTTGACCCGTACATCAATGTCGACCCGGGCACGATGAATCCGTTCGAGCATGGCGAGGTTTTCGTCACCGACGACGGCGGCGAAACCGACCTCGACCTCGGCCACTACGAACGGTTCATCGACGAGCCGTTGACCCGCAACTCCAATGCGACAACCGGATCCATCTACCAGGCGGTGCTGGCAGCAGAACGTCGTGGCGACTACTTGGGAAAGACCGTGCAGGTCATCCCGCACATCACCGACGAGATCAAGCGACGCATCCATCGGTTGGCGAATGATGACGTCGATGTCGTGATCACCGAGGTCGGCGGCACCGTCGGCGACATCGAGATCCTTCCGTTTCTGGAAGCCATTCGGCAGTTCCGCAAAGGGGCCGGTCGCGACAACGTCTGCTATCTCCATGTGACACTGGTGCCGTTCATCGGCCCGTCAGGAGAGCAGAAGACCAAGCCGACGCAACACTCGGTTACCGAGCTACGCAGCCGTGGCATCCAGCCCGATGTGATCGTGTGTCGCAGTGAAGAGCCGCTCAGCGACAACTTGAAGCGCAAGATCTCCAACCTGTGCGATGTCGACGAGCGTGCAGTGGTCAACGCCGCCGATGCCGGCAACATCTACGAACTGCCGCTGATCCTGCACGACGAGGGTCTCGACGACGTTGTCTGTGACGTGTTGCGCCTCGAGGCGCCGGTCGATCTCACCCCGTGGCGCGAAGTCGTGTCGATGATCGAACAGTCGATCAAGCCGGTCAAGATCGGCCTGATCGGCAAGTACATCAGCTTGCCCGACGCATACCTCTCGGTTGTCGAGAGTCTGAAGCATGCCGGCTTCCACCACGGTGCAAAGGTCGAGGTCGACTGGATCCAGGCAGAAGATGTCGAAGGCCTTTTGGCGGCGGGTCGGCTCTCTGAGCTCGACGGCATGTTGATCCCTGGCGGCTTTGGCGAGCGCGGTTTCGAAGGCAAGATCGCGGCCGCAGGCTTCGCCCGCGAGAACGACATTCCGTGCCTTGGCATCTGCCTCGGCCTGCAGGCGATGACCATCGACTTCGCTCGCAACGTGATGAACCTCGCCGGGGCAAACTCGACGGAGATGGACCCGGCTACGCCGCATCCGGTGATTGCGCTGATGCACGATCAGCGCGACGTGGTCGACAAGGGCGGCACACAACGCCTCGGTGCCTACTACGCAATCCTCGAGCCCAACACCCGTGTGTACCGGGCGTACGGCGAGCCGGTCGTCAGCGAGCGTCACCGTCACCGCTGGGAACTGAACGCCCAGCTGAAGCCGAAGCTCGAAGCCGCTGGACTGCGCTGTAGTGGCCTGTCGCCGGATCGTCGCCTGGTCGAGTTCATCGAGCTGGAGGATCATCCGTTCTGGGTCGGCACGCAGGCCCACCCCGAGTTCAAGAGCCGCCCCGATCGACCGCACCCGTTGTTTCGAGAGTTGGTGTACGCCGCGCTGGCCCGCCGCGAATCGCGAGCTCCACACCTGTTCGTCGTTGACGAAGCCAGTTCGTCTGTCGCGTGAGTTCGCCGCCAGCATTTCGTCATCTCGGCGATCGGCTTGTGCATCAGGGATACATATGGCACGTCGTTGTCGCCACCTTCGAGTCGCCGGATGGAGAGTTGTTCGAACGCGACGTCATTCGATCGCCGGGCGCTGTTGGCGTGCTGCCGCTCTTGTTCGAAGATGGTGTACCAACCGTCGTGTTCGTTCGGCAGTACCGCGGTCCGCTCGACCAGTATGTGTTGGAGATTCCGGCCGGGATGCGCGATGTTCCCGAGGAGTCGCTCGAGCTCACCGCAGAACGCGAATTGATCGAGGAAGCCGGTTTCTCCGCTGGTCGACTGGAGTACCTGACGCATTTCTTGTCCTCGGCGGGTATGACCGATTCGGTGTTGCACCTCTACCTGGCGACCGATCTGTCGCCCGTTGCGCGCGACGTGCATGGTCCCGAGGAGACGCACATGGAGGTGCTGCGCCTTCCGCTCGCCGAGGCAGTCGAGATGGTGGCGCGCGGCGAGATCAACGATGCAAAGACTGTGATCGGTCTACTGCTTGTCGATCGGCGCATCCGCGACGGCAGCCTCGTTCCACCTTCGTGACCGGCATGCTGATGACGGTGATGCTGCCGTTGGAGGCCGAGGAGTTCCTATCGTGGATGGCGACGGAACGCGGCCGATCGGCGAACACGCTGTCGGCGTACCGTCGCGACATCCAGGGTTACTGGTCGTGGTTGCAGAAGCGTGGGGCGACGTTGCAGACGGTCGACCGCCTCGCGTTGGACATGTTCGTCGCTGAACGCCGTGCGGGCGGCGGGGCCGCCTCGTCGGTCGCCCGGCAAGTCGCCGCGATCCGGATGCTGCATCGTTTCCTCGCAGAGGAGGGCACGCGCGGCGACGATCCCAGCGCCGATATCGAGGGGATCCGCGTGCCGGCAGGCATTCCTCATCCGCTGTCGGAGGACGAGGTGACAGCGCTCTTGGCAGCTCCGGCGACGAACGACCCGGTGGGCTTGCGAGACCGCGCGCTCCTCGAGTTTCTGTACGCAACTGGAGCGCGCATTTCCGAGGCATGCGGTCTGTCGCTGGGGGATTTCGATCATGGAGAACAGTTGGTCAGACTGTTCGGCAAGGGTTCAAAGGAACGGATCGTGCCCTACGGCCGGCACGCTGCGGCAGCGTTGGTCGAATGGCTCGGCCCGCTCGGCCGACCACACATGGAGCCGCAGCGTTGGGCACGTCGCGGCGATACAGAAGCGGTGTTCTTGAACACCCGTGGCGCCCGACTGTCGCGTCAGGCCGCGTGGGCAATGGTGAAGAAGTACGGGGACCGCATCGGACTGGGTGCGAAACTGTCGCCGCACGTCCTGCGTCATTCATGTGCCACGCATCTGCTCGATCACGGCGCCGACCTGCGTATCGTGCAGGAGCTGCTCGGACATGCGTCGATCTCGACGACCCAGATCTACACGAAGGTCAGTCAGGAGCGCATGTTCGACGTCTACCGGTCTGCGCACCCGCGCGCACTCGGCCGATGACACGGCGAGGTCATGGCGGCCACCTCGTCCGCAGGTTCGCTGGTTCGCTGTCTCGTCGCGAGCCGGATCTCGCCGACACCGCATGGGTGGACTCACAGTTGCTCGCCGGCGAATCACAGCTGTGGCATGGAATGGCGGCTGCCGATCGTCGCCACTCGATCGCGGTTGCGCGCCGATTCGAGTCGCTGGGCGGGCCGTGGTCGCGTGAGGAGATTGCCGCTGCGTTGCTGCACGACATCGGCAAGCTCGACGCCGGGCTCGGCACGATGGCGCGTGTGGTGGCGACGATCGCCGGACCGCGCAGAGCCCGCTTCCGCCGCTACCACGATCACGAGCAGATCGGTGCCGATATGTTGGTTGCCGCCGGTTCATCCGACGTCACCGTCGAGCTCGTGCTCGGTCGCGGACGGGCGGCATCCACCCTCGTCGAAGCCGACAACATCTGAGGCAAGTCACGAAATCTTCGGCGCATCCGGTCATTTCGTGACTGGCTCGGCGAAATCGTCAACGGGGCAGAAAGCCGATCGCCATATAGGCCCGCTCGAGGGTGGCCGCGGCCACATGTCCGGCCTTGCCGGAGCCCTTGCGCAACAGCGACGCCAGCTCGCCACGATCGGTCATCAACTCGTTGTACCGGGCCTGGATGGGCCGCAGCAGTTCGACAACTGCGTCGCCCGCGTCTGTTTTCAACGGGCCATATTGGGTGTACTTCGTGGCCAACTCCTGCGGCGTCGAGTCGGTGGCGACCGCCAGAATTTCGAGCAGGTTCGACACGCCGGGCTTGGTCGCTCGATCGAATCGGACCTCGTTGTCG
>JAENVT010000054.1 GCA_016650435.1 Ilumatobacteraceae bacterium | reverse complement strand
CGACGGTTTGTGCCGTAAGCATGCAGGCCGGCTTGTTCCGGGGTGATCTTCGCCCGCCGCGACACAAGGAACTCGCGGATGTCGTCCTTACCGGCCATACCGCCAACATTACGACCGCGCCCTGGATCCTGGGAGTCCCTGGCAGTACACCTATTGACACGGACTCCCTGCGGGCAAAGCATCGTGGTTGGATGACGTCACAGGCAAGGAAATGACTTGCCGTGTCCTTCGACTACAGGAGCACGAACCATGGAAATACGCACTCTGGGTACCGATGGTCTGCAGGTCTCTGCCATCGGGCTGGGTTGTATGAGCATGACCGGCGGCTACAGCGACAAGCCTGACCGGCAGGAGATGATCTCGGTGATCCACACCGCCGTGGACCGCGGCGTCACCTTCTTTGACACAGCCGAGGTCTACGGCCCGTTCATCAACGAGGAACTTGTGGGCGAGGCCCTCGCTCCGTTCCGCGGTCAAGTGGTGATCGCCACCAAATTCGCGAACCTGTTCGATGCTGACGGCAAGAACATCGGCCAGGTAACCACGCCCGAGCACATCAAGCACGCCGCCGAGGGTTCGCTGAAGCGCCTCCGAGTCGACTCGATCGATCTGCTGTACCAGCACCGCGTAAACCCCGACGTGCCGATCGAAGAGGTCGCTGGCGCAGTCAAGGAGCTCATCGAGGCCGGCAAGGTGAAGCACTTCGGCATGTCCGAGGCGGCGGCCAAGACGATCCGACGGGCGCACGCAGTGCAGCCCGTGACCGCTGTGCAGAGCGAGTACTCGCTGTGGTGGCGACGTCCCGAGGAAGAAGTGCTGGCCGCCTGCGAGGAACTGGGCATCGGCTTCGTGCCGTACAGCCCGCTCGGCAAGGGCTTCTTGACCGGCACCATCAACGCGTCGACCAATTTCGAGGCCGGCAACGACATCCGCGGCACCATCCCGCGGTTCGAGCCCGACGCGCTGCAGCACAACCAGCCCGTCGTCGACCTCCTGGCGAGTGTTGCTCAACGCAAAGGCGCCACCCCTGCCCAGATCGCCCTGGCATGGCTCCTCGCCCAGAAGCCCTGGATCGTCCCGATCCCCGGCACGCGCAAGCTGCATCGACTGGAGGAAAACCTGGCCGCTGCCGACGTCGAACTGTCGGCTGACGAACTCACCGAGATCGAGAACGCCGCGTCCAAAATCGACGTTCAGGGCGGCCGCTACAGCGACGCCGCCGAGAGGATGACCAACCTCTAGATGCGGTCGCTGATCGAGTCTGCCGATCCCGGTGACTCGAACTCTTCGTACAGCACTGTCGTGTCGTGTCGTGGGCGCGGATGCGACAATCTGTGGATGAGCACAGAAGGCGCGATTACACAGCCGAACGTTCAGGCCCAGCTATCCGTACGGAACGGTCGAGCGGCTGTCGACTTCTACAAGGCTGCGTTTGGAGCAGTCGAGGTGTACCGGTTCGGTGGTACCGATGATCTCGAGGAGGTGGTGGCGCAGCTCGCGGTCGGCAACTCGCTGTTCTGGGTCGAGGATGAGTCGCCACCGCACGGAAACTTCAGCCCTGAGACTGTTGGCGGCGCGACAGTGAGAATGCTGTTGATTGTCGATGCGCCGGAGTCGGTGCTTCAGCAGGCGGTGGCGGCCGGTGCATCAGAGATCAGTCCCGTGGGCGAGGAGCATGGTTGGCTGTTGGGACGGATCGACGACCCGTTCGGCCATCACTGGGAGATCGGGAAGCCGATCGGAGAATGGCCGCCTCTCGCCTAGCGTCGCTTCGATGATCAGCGATCGAGATCTGTCGGCGTTCATGCGCTTGCTCACGGCTGAGGTCTTGGCTCACACGTGGGACTTGGCCAACGCAATTGGAGTCGACCCACATCTCGACACCGAACTGTGCGAGCTCATTGGGGCCAGCTCGGATAGAACCCGGTCAGGTCGTGGCCGGGGCTTCAGCTGTTCGAGTCTTCGGCGTTTTCGGCATCGTGGAGGGCCGCTACATACCCGTCGAGGTTGTCGAAGTACATGAAGTGCCCGGCGTCGGGCACCACCAGCGTGACGACTCCGGCCGCGTCGAGCGTGGTGCGGTCTGGGACGTCGGGCGTCCATCGCCCACCCAACTCGTCGAGTGTGCGCGCTCCGTAGATGAAGGCACGCGGCATCGTGAGGTCGAGCAGTTGCTGCAGCAACTGCTCGTCGAGACCGACGATGTCGCACGAGGCAGCGTGCATGGCCCGGGCGTCGCTGCCGTGCTCTCTGATCGACAGCATCACCGCAGCGATCGCGTCGCCGGCTGTGGCCCTTTGACGCAACGGGATCAGGTCGCGCGGCGCAACCGCGGCGACATAGTCCTCGAGTGAGAACGAGGCGATGTGGCGCGTACCGTCGCCGCCGCCCGGGCCGACGTTCGACTCGCCGAGCACCAATCGAGTAACGAGGTCAGGACGTTCGAGTGCGAGGTATAGGCCCACGGTTCCGCCCATGCTGTGGCCCACGATGACGCAATCGGCGACGCCCTCGCGATCGAGGATCGCCGCGACTGTCAGCGCGTGATCGCGCATTGTGTGGCTGAACGAAAGCGGTCGATCGCTCAGGCCACATCCGAGGTAGTCGACCAGGACCGAAGCTCGACCTGCGAGTCGCGGGTGTGTCGCGACCTGGAGCAATGTCGCCGTT
>JAENVT010000053.1 GCA_016650435.1 Ilumatobacteraceae bacterium | reverse complement strand
TCCTGGGGCGGGGATTTCGGTCCTGGGGCCGGGGTTTTCGGTCGGCTCCGCGGGTGGAGTAGTTGTCGTGTCGTTTCCTCGCCAATCGTCGGTGACGAAACCCCCCTTTGATCCGCGGGCGGGTTACGTCACAGACGATTGGCAACGGGCCCGGGGTTGGCCGGTTCGGGTTACGTCACAGACGATTGGCAACGGGCCCGGGCTGGCCGGGGTCGGGTTACGTCACAGACGATTCGCGAGGACCGGAACAATAGGTGGTCGGGTGGAGCCCTACGCACCGAGTCGCTGCTGGTCTCCCGTTAGTACAGGTTCCTCGAGGAGCCGAGCAGCATCCATGCGCCTGCATCGTCGAGTGATCGACGAACGATCAAATGTGCCGCGGCTGCGAGGGCATTGAGTTCGGCATCATCGACGATCGCCGCTTCGAAGCGTTGAATCCACGACCGCTCGCCCAACCGATATTCGACGGCTGCCGCGAAGCCCCCGTCATCGAACGGCAGCACGTCGAAGAGGCGCACGTCGACGTCATCGATGGTGCGTGATTCCTCGATGGGTGACCAAGTCGGTGGGAAGCGCTGCAAGACGATCACGCCAGCGTCGGCGAGGTGGCGACGGCACACCTTCAGGAGCTCGATTCGTCGCGTCGGCGAGCGGTCGTTGATCAGATGGCTCAGCGCCATCACGACATCGAACTTGCGACCGAGATCGAGCTGCCAGACATCCGCCAGAACAGTCGAGGCCCCCACCACGTGGCTGAGCATCTCGGCCGAATCGTCTACGGCGACCACGTGATGACCATCGGCCGCGAGTGGATTGGTGAGGCGTCCCGGTCCAGACCCGAGATCGAGAATCGAGGCTGCGACCGGCACGACCGCGCGGATGCGAGCGAGATCGACCCCATTCGGCAGGGCCCGATAGACGTCGACGGGGGAGCCGTCGGGGGCAACTTCAGCCACGAACTGTCTCCACGCTCAGGCGTCGCCGACGAGCTTTTCGATGGTGGCCACATGATCGGCCGGCACTGGCATCGCCTCGATCTCGTCGGCCACCTTTGCGGCTGCATGCCGGAACTGATGGTCGTTCAGAAGACGCGCCAAAGCGGCTCCAATCTCGGCGTCGGACCGTTGGCCCAGCTCGCACGTGATCGCGACCCCTGCACCGGTCGCCGCTTCAGCATTCTCCCATTGGTCAGCCGCCATTGGATTGAACAGTTGGGGAATGCCTCTGCGCGCCGCGCCCAGCAATGATCCGGCACCCGCGTGCGACGCAATGACGGTGGCGCGCTCGAGCACGAAACGCTGCGGGACGAATCGCTCGACGCGTACGTTGCGCGCAACCTCTCCGAGCAGCGACGGATCCACGTGATTTCCAATCGTTATCACGGCGTCGACGTCCATAGCGCCAAGCGCAGCGACGACGGCAGCCCAGGGTGCCATGCCCGCCAGGGGCTCCGTTCCCGAGGTCACGTAGATCAGCGGGCGCCGCAACCCGAGGTCGTCGAGCCACGGCGGAGGCGGCCCATCGTTGCGGTCGACGGCTTCGGCCCGCATCGGCAGCACGACGCCACTCGATGGAGCCTGTCCGAACGATGGAGGGAACGGGTGCAGATAGAGGTCTCCGCGGACGTCGTCCATCGTGGGTGCCGGCAAGCCTTCGGCGATCCACAGCGGCGCAAGTGCTGTGAGAGCGAGCTCTTCGCCCCACTCGGGTAAGGCGCCGCTGAACGCGACTGTCATGTGAGGAAGGCCACGAGCCACGGCCATCGGCCCGCCAGCGAGCTCGCCAGTTTCGTGAATCACGATGTCGGGACGGAACTCGTCGAAGACCGGCTGCAGAGCAACACGCATCACGGGCGCTGCGCCCTCAGCGAAGAATCCCGCATAATAATGACCTCGACGCCGGCGCGGTGGCAATGCCAGGATCTCGGGCATTCGCGAGGAAAGTGTGGCGCGACGAGCGTCTCCGGCCAAGCCACCAGCGCGCACTTTGAATCCGTAGCCATCGACACGCTCGCATGATTCGGCAGCCGTGACCACGAGGAGATCATGGCCGGCATCCTGCAGGGCGAACATCAGCGGCAGCAATGCGTTGAGATGACCCATTCCCGGAGTCGAGGTGACGAGGATTCGCATGGCGGGGCACGCTACCCGTTCGTCGGCCAATGCTTCCGGTAGCGCTGCACCAGCCACCGATTGAACTGCACGTGACTCTCCTCTTGCCACGAGTACCTGCCTCTGGCCGCGTAGCGCGAGTGCATGCCGCGCTGCACCTTGGTGGTGGCGTCCTGATCCTGCTTGACGAACACTTGCACGCCGGCATCGCTCATGGCGAAGAGGTGTTCGAACATCGGATCTTCCAACGCGCTCTGGTGCAGCAGGTAGCCGATCTCGACATCGATCGTCTCCGCCGTCTTCGGCGTAACGATGAAGTAGAACGCTTGATCCGGCGCGGTACCGAGGCACAACGTTGGAGGCACGAGTGCAAACGTCGAGCGCCACCGCTCCTCCTCCGTCAGACCGGGGAACACCGGCAGGAGTGCCTTGGTCGTTGCGTTGAAGCCACCGTCGATGTGGGTGTAGCCGTTGGTCCTGAAGATTACGTTCGAGGCTTCGCCCCACTGCACCGGGAACGCGGCGAGATTGCTCGGACAGAAATCCTGGATCGTGTGGTGCAATCGATTGGCGTGGTACCCGTCGTTGAAGTTCTCGAACATCACCTTCCAGTTCCACGGCAAGTCGGTGAGCGTGAAGCTGCCGGGGTTCACCGCGCTGGCCAGGTCGTAGTGCTCGAGGAAGGGCTCGTACGCCGACAGCGTCGGTGCCAAGGGCTTGGCTGCCGGATCGAAGTTGACGAATAGAA
Source organism: Ilumatobacteraceae bacterium (assembly GCA_016650435.1). Next base: position 10,787 of record JAENVT010000053.1, on the reverse strand, counting down.
AACCGAGCCACACCTCGACCAACAGATTGGGAAGCCCCCACTCCGATTTGGTGAAACCGGCGGTGCGCTCCATCGCCGGCGCTCCGAGGAGCCGACCATCGAGTCCGTAGACCCATTGGTGATACGGGCACGTGAACGTGCTGCACGTGCCACTGTCGTCGACAATCTGCATGCCGCGGTGTTGACAGATCGCCGAGAACGCGTGGATTCCGCCGTCCTTGGCGCGGGAGATGATCAACCGCTCGCCGTTGACCGTCGCTGTGAAGTAGTCCCCGGGATTTGGAACTTGGTCGACGCGCCCGACGCACAGCCATTCGTGATCGAACAGCGCGTTGCGTTCGAACGCGAGGAACTCGTCGGTGGTGTAACACACCGCGGGCAGGGTGCAGGCCTTGTCGACATCGACGACCGACCGGTCGAACGAGCCCAGCAGATCGGTCGTCAGCACGGATTGATCGGTCATCGAGCCCCACCCTTCATGAAGGTCTTGGTCCCAGAGATTTCGGCTGTCGGGTCTTTCAAGAGGAACTTGCGTATCTTGCCAACACTTGTCCGCGGAAGCTCGTCGACGAACGAGATGTCGCGCGGTCGCTTCGATTTTGCCAGCCGCTCGGTGCACCAGTCGAACAACTCTTGCGAGCTCGGTGGTCGGGCCGGGTCGGCGGCGACGACGAACGCAACCGGAACCTCGTCGCGCACGGGGTCTGGCATCCCGATCACGGCAACCTCGAGCACGGCGGGGTGCGCGGCCAAGACCTGCTCGACTTCGACGGTCGACACGTTCTCGCCGGCAACCTTCAACACGTCGGCGCGACGCCCATCGAAGAAAAAGCGACCGTCTGCATCGCGGCGCGCCCGATCGCCGGTGCGGAACCAGCCGTCGTCGAAGCTCGCCGCGGTTGTCTCGGGATCGTCGAGATAGTTGGCGAACAGCGTGATTCCGCGCTCGCCGCCTACGACGATCTCGCCGACTTCACCGTCTTCGGTGGTTGCTCCGGTTGCGTCATGGACATCGACAAGGCAATCCGACGTGGTGTAGCCCATGCTCGACGGCAGGGGATCGACTGCTTCATCGGTCAACACCGCGGGAATGGTTTCGGTCATGCCATAGAGCTGCCGCGGCTTGCACCCGAGCAGGCCGGAGAGCACCTCGTACTGGTCGTCGCTGATGTTCATCGCATACCAGCAGTGCTCCAAGTGCACTCCATCGACCGCGGTCGCTCCACGGGCCAGGATCATGCGAATCGGTGCTGCGAACAAGCTGGCATGCGTTGCGTGATGATGGGCAGCCTGGGCGAGGAAGCGACTGGCGGAAAAGGTGTGCATCAACGCAACCGACGCGCCGGCCCAGATCGCCGAGGCGAACGAGTAGTACTGGGCGTTGGCGTGGAACATCGGCAGCACCACCAGTTGACGATGATGCGATTGCAACCCGGCGGCCTGGGCCATCACCTTGCCTGCGAACGCATAGTTGGCCTGGCTGATCTCGACACCCTTGGGACGACCGGTCGTTCCCGAGGTGAACATCACCGCGGCCCGATCGCGAAGGTCCAGTCGAGGCCAGTCCGTGTGCGGCTTGCCGTCGAGTTGCGCCAGCTCAGTGTCGGTCTCGTCGAAGGCAATGGTCTGCAGGTCGCCGGCCGCCGCCAGGTATTCCTCGCCGCGCGATTCGGCGTACAAGCCGACAGCAGGCCGCGTGCGTTCGATGTGACCCGCCAGTTCTGGGGTGCGTCCCATCGGGTCACTCGGCACAACCCACGCGCCGAGTCGAATGGTCGCCAGCCACGCGGCAACGAAAGCCGGACTGTTGGTCAATGCGAGATGTACTGCGCTACCGGGTATCGCGCCCGCTTCCACAAGTGCCGCGGCCATCCGGCCGACGAGCAGATCGAACTGGCCGTAGCTCCACTCACGTACTTCGCCCGACGGTGACTCGAAGCGTAAAAACACGCCGTCGGGGGAAGCGATAACCGCATCGGCCCACACGTCGCCGAAGCACCGCGCATCGGGCCAGCTACTCACGCCGGTTGTGGTTCCTCGACCGCGCCGTAGCCACCACCGCCTGGTAGTTCGAGGCTGACGCGATCGTCTGGCTGCAAGGTGATGCGTTGCTGAGTGCGCACGGCCTCGCCGTTGACGGTGAACGATCCGGCGGCGCCCGCGCCCCCACCGAAGATGCCTTCCGGTGGCACGGCGAGCCGTGAGGTGACGGCGTTCAACTGCCATGGACGGGTGGTATCGACGCTGAACTCGACCGTCTGCCCCATTCCGCCAATCTGTTGTCCGTCGCCACCGCTGCCGGTTCGCAGCGACTTGCGGTGGAAGCGGATCGGTGCTGACGCCTCGACCACCTCGACGGGGACTGCCGCCACGCCAGTGGGATACGAGCAGGCCGATAGGCCCGGTTTGTGGGCACGGGCGCCGACGCCGCCGGCGTAGGTGAACATCGCGGTGATGAACGGACGACCGTCGTCGTAGTTGCCCGAGACCTGCATGGTCCAGACGGCACCGCTGCCTTCGGCCATCGCCTGCTCCGGCTTGATCTGGGCAAGTGCCTTCAACAGCGCGTTGGGCAAAAACATGCCGACGACGTGGCGAGCCGTACACGGTTGCGGCGATACCGCGTTGACGATGGACCCGACGGGAGCCTCGACCAGGATCGGGGCCAGGCTGCCGTGATTGTTGGGCAGCTCGGGATTCAACACCGATCGAACCGCGAATGTGGTGTACGCGTGCGTGTAGTTCTTGACGACGTTGATGCCGTATGGGCTCGCGCCCGACGAACCCTCGTAGTCGACGAGGATCTCGCCGGCGACCGGATCAACGGTGATCGCGCAGACGATGTCGATGCGACTGCCATCGGCCAGATCGAGTTCGGCACTGGCGTGATAAGTGCCCGCCGGCAACTCGCGAATCGTGGCCCGAGTCGCGGTCTCGCTTCGTTCGATGATCTCGTCGGCGAGCGCTTCGATGTCATCGAGACCGTGTTGTGTGCACAGGCTCAGCAGTCGCTGGGCACCGACCTCACCCGAAGCCATCTGAGCATGCAGGTCGCCGGACATGTGATCGGGCTGACGCACGTTGCTGAGGATGAACCTCCACACGTCGGCGTTGCGTTTGCCGGCGTTCATCAGCTTGCAGATGGGGATCCACAACCCTTCTTCGAAGACGTCGCGCGCTCCGGCGCCGATGCCATAGCCACCTACATCGGTGTGGTGGATGGTCGAACCGAAGAAGGCAATCGCCTTGCCGCCGCGGAACACCGGGTAGAGCACCGTGACGTCGAGGAGTTGGCCGGCGGTCTTGTACGGATCGTTGGTGATCAACACGTCGCCTTCGACGAGCGATTCCGGCGGGTGCTCTTCGAGCACCGCAGTGGCGGCGCGAGCCAGCGAGTTGATGTGCCCCGGTGTGCCGGTGACGGCCTGAGCAACCATGCGGCCGCGCTGGTCGAACACGGCGTTGGCCAAGTCACCGGCCTCGCGAACGATCGGCGAGAACGCCGCCCTTTGCAACGCCCTGGCCTGTTCGTTGACGGTGGCAATCAGGCTCTGCCACAGCACCTCCAGCTCGATGGGGTCGAACGCCATCAGACGCTCCTCTCGGCGATCAGCGAACCGTCGTCGGCGACTTCGACGACCCAGCCCGGTCGAATCACGGTTGTCGTCTCGCGCTCCTCGACGATCGCCGGACCGCTGAGACGCTGGCCACGACCGAGATCGGTGCGACGGTAGACCGGAGTGTCGAGTGCCGCAGCCATGCGGTCGAAGCGCACGGTGCGGAAGGTGTTCGGCTTGCCATGATCATCTCCGACCTCGGCGATCGGATCGACTGTGTCGGCATTCGCATATGCCGATAGCCGCCACGTGACTGCCTCGACGGTGACATCTGGAATCGTCAGGCCGTAGGTGCGTCGATAGTCGCTCTCGAACCGGTCGACGATCTCGCCATCGGTGACTGGCCATTTGTCGCCGTCGCCGACCCAGATCGTCAGCTCGTTGCCCTGGCCGAGATACCGGGCGTCGAGGCCGTAGCGGAACCGAATCCGGTCGCCCGGCACGCCGGCAGCCGCCAAGACGCGGCGACCTTCCTCGCGAAGATCGTCGAGCAGCAGATCGCGCTCGTCGTGCGAGATCTCGGCGAGCGAGCGCACCATCGAACGGGCGAGGTCGATTCGAACCGGCGATACCAACGTGCCGAACGCGCTGAGCACGCTGGCGTTGACGGGGAAGATGACCCGCGGCGAATCGAGCAGCTCGGCGACACCGCAGGCGTGGATCGGACCGGCCCCGCCGAACGCCAAGACCGTGACGCCACGGAGATCTTCACCTTGCTCGACGGCATGCATGCGCGCAGCGGCGGCCATGTTCTGATTGACCAACTCGTGGATGCCCGCAGCCGTGTCGCTGGCCGGCAGTCGGAGACCGTCGGCGATGGATTGCAGCGCGGTGTCGTTGGCAGCAAGGTCGAGCTGCATGTCTCCACCCAGGAAGTATTCGGCATCGAGCATGCCGAGCGCGAGATCGGCATCGGTGACCGCGGCGCGTGTGCCGCCGCGGCCATAGCACGCCGGCCCGGGGTCGGCACCGGAGGATTCCGGGCCAACCTTCAACAGTCCGAGCTCGTCGATGCGCGCCAGGCTGCCGCCTCCGGCGCCGATCTCGACCAGGTCGACCGACGGCACGGAAACCGGAAAGCCGGAGCCCTTCTTGAACCGATACATGCGCGCCACCTCGAAGGTGTTGGTGATCTCCGGTTCACCGCCGACGATCAGGCACGACTTGGCCGTCGTGCCGCCCATGTCGAAGCACAGCAAGCGGTCTTCGCCCAGGCGTCGGGCGAACCAACTGCCGGCCAAGGCTCCCGCCGCCGGGCCGCTCTCGACCAGACGGATCGGGGCGCGGGCTGCGTCGTCGGCCGAGACGACGCCACCGTTCGACAACATCATCAAAACCGATCCGCCGAACCCTTGTGCGGCGAGCCATTTCTGCAGCTCGTCCAAATATGGTCCGATGACCGGCATCGTCGCGGCGTTGCAGGCCGTCGTGATCATCCGCGGGTACTCGCGGATCTGTGGCGAGATCTCGGCAGAGATGCACACCGGCACGCCAAGTTCGCGGCGCAGGTGCTCGGCGATCACGCGCTCGTTCGCGGGGTTGGCATACGCGTTGATCAGACACACGCCGACGGCTTCGACCTTGGCGTCGCGCAACGCGGTGGCGATCGCATCGAGGTCGGCGGTCGACGGCGACTCGACGACCTCGCCCAGGGGGTTGGTGCGCTCGGCGATCTCGACGACTCGATCGCGGGGAACGGGCGGGCTGGGGAACTCGATCTGCAGGTCGTACATGTCGTAGCGATGCTCGTCGCGGATCAGCATCGTGTCGGCGAAGCCTGTCGTTGTAACCACACCGGCGCGACCGATCTTTCCTTCGATCAATGCATTGGTGATGAGTGTGGTGGCGTGAACGATGGGAGCGGTGATGTCGGCGGGCCGCACGCCGGCCTTGACGAGCAGTTGGCGCACTCCGGCGCGAACCCCGTCGAGTGGTGCGGCCGGCGTGGTGAGCGTCTTGTCGACGATCACCCGGCCGCTGGCGGCATCGATCAACACGACGTCGGTGAACGTTCCGCCGATGTCGACGGCCAGGCGCCAGTCGGGCGCGGTCGAGCCATCAGCCATTGCGCAGGTCCTCTCTCGGGGGAGCGAAGACGTCGATGATCCACACCTCGTTGAGCTCGTCGTCACCGACGAACACGCTGTCGCCATGCCAGATGGAACGCGGCGCCAAGTAGACCTCGCCCGGCTCGAGGACCACTCGCGTTTCGTCACTGGGTTCACCGATGCGGAAGTCGAGCTTGCCGCGCACGATGATGCCGAGTTGCTCCTCGTCGATGTGATGGTGCAGGAACGACCCGGTTGCTCCGCCGTCGATTCGCCAGAAGCACAGCTGCAGCAATTCGCCGGTGATCACCCTGCGCCGGAACCCAGGCCGGTCGGTTTCGTTGAATTCGTCGGTTTCGTAGAAGTAGCAGTACTGATTGGTCAGATTCATCGGCCATCCCTTCTCACCGTGTCGCGCAAACTCACAACAGTCGATCGATCATGCGGCGTTCGACGTCGTCGAGGTGCGCTTGCACCGCGGTGATCGTCGCCTTGCGACGACCGGACGCGAGGGCGTCGGCGATTGCCCGATGGGCCGCGGTCGACGAGGCGATGATGCCGCTGACCTCGTGACGGTTGATCTCCGCGTAAAGCAACGAGGCAAGTTCATTCGAGTCGAACAATGCCCCGAGCGTCTTGCCGTAGACCTCTTGCAACAGCGGGTTTCCGCAAGCGCGGGATATTGCCGTGTGAAAGCCGCGGTCGATCGTGCGGAACTCGTCGAGCTGGTTGGTCGATCGTGCCGCGAGTTCGGTGATGTCGGCGCGTTCTGCATCGGTAGCGCGGCGGGCAGCGAGCTCCGACATCGCCGGCTCGATCGTCCTGCGAACTTCGAACAGTTGGCGCACCAGCGCCTTGCGCTCGTCGAGTGTGGCTGAGTCACCTTTCAGGCGAATCTCGGGGAGCCGCTCGGCAACGACCGGACGGTTGCCGCGCCGTTCGAGATATCCCGATGCGGTGAGACCTTGGATTGCCTCGCGGACCGACGTGCGGGCAACGCCGAACTGTTCGCACAACTGCCTTTCGGCAGGCACCGGGCTGCCGGGTTGCAGCTCTCCGGTGCGGATCGCCTCCAGCAGTTGGGCGCGGATTTCGGACGAAATGGTGCGCCGCTTGACCGGCGCAAATGGAGTATTGCTGGTTGCCATCTCGCCTCCCTCGATTGATTCTCGGCACCTGTTCCGGGCACCTGGTCTGGTTGTCAGACCATATGCCATTGCCGGGCGCGACAGCGCCTCGCAGCGAGCTGAGTGGGATCAATCGTCGGCTGGATCGTCGGGAACCACCAGGATCGGCATCGACGAATGGTGCACCAGCTCGTAGGTGATCGAGCCGAGCAACGCACCACGTATGGGTCCTTCGCCGCCGTGGCCGACGGCGATGACCTCGGCGTTACGCAGTTGGGCGACCTGAAGTAAGGCATCGACGGCACGATCTTGGACGTATTCCGTTTCGATCTCGAGATCGGGATACGCCAGCCTCAACTCGGTTCGCACTTCCTCGACAGCACGCTTGCCGACCGCCAGGATCTCTTCTTCCAGCGGGCCGCCGCGCGGTCCGAGCGACGATGGCTCGTAGCCGAACACCAGCACCACCTTTCCGTTCATCAGGCTGGCAACACGCGCCGCGGTGCGGGCGGCCGCCGTTCCCGCTCCGTCGCCCCCAATGCCGACGATCAGTTCTGCTGCCATTAAATGGCTCCCTTCTTGCGGTACGTACCCAATGGAGCTGCCAGAGTGTCGTCACTGTTCGGGTCCTTGACAAGGTCAGGGGGATCGGTGCTGTAGTTGAAGAACGTCGGGTACTTCTTCGATGCCCACAACATCAGTGGAATTCCAAGCACGAGCAGCATCGTGCCGATCAGCAGCACGGTTCCGACGCCGAAGAGCGTGCCGTAGCCATAGTCCGCGTTGCGCGCGTCCCAAACGGTCTTGCAGAACACGTAGATCAAAACCACACCGCCGAACGCGGGCAGGAAGCCGATGAGCACGAAGTTCTTCACCGACTTGAAGATCCACCGCCTGAAGTACAGGATGCATGAAACACCGGACAGCCCGTAGTACACGGCGATGGCCATGCCGACAGCGGCGATCGATGCGCTGTACGCGTCGGTCGAGGTGTTGTGACTGATCGCAACCAACACGATGTACCAGGCGATCGATATGCCGCCGAACAACCACGAGCTGTAGTCGGGCGTCAGCCGCTTGGGATCGATCTGGGCCAACTTGGCGGGCGCGGCGCCGTGAGCGCCCATCGACAGCATCGTGCGTGTGGCAGGCAGGATGGTCGTTTGACATGACGCGGCGGCCGACGTGAGCACCGCGATCACCAACAGCTTGAGCATGATGGTGGGTAGTGCGATCTTGCCGAGCGCGAACATCGCGTCATCTGAATTGTCTGTGACGAACTGTGGCCCCAGCAGCGAGACCGCGCCGTAGGAGACGATCAGATAGATCGCCAGGAGGACCAGTGTCGACAACACCGCCGCTCGTCCGGGTGTCTTGTTGGAGTCCTTCGCTTCTTCGTTCACCGACACGCATGTATCCCATCCCCAGTAGATGAAGACCGCGACCACGAGTCCGGCGGTGATGGCGTTGGTGTTGAGTCCGGATGGCGACATCCACGACAGGCTTGGTTTGATGGAGTGGTAGACCGTGCCGTCGACCGTTCGCTCTGTCCCACTACCCAACGACTTGCCGATTGCGACCACGGCAAAGGCAGCAAGCACAACCAGCTCCGTGCCCAGCAACAGAACCTGTGATCGCGCCGATAGCTCGATCCCCTTCCAGCAGATCCAGGTCATCGCGATGATGAACAAGATTCCGATGGTGGTGGTGAGGTAGATGTTGTCGGCCCATTCCTCCTTGAACAGCAGCACCAGGTACTGGCCGGACACACCCGCGAGGTTGGGCATGATCACCAAGTCGGCGACGATGCAGCCCCATCCCGCGATCCACCCGGCTTTCGGACCGAAGGCACGCACGCCCCACGTGAAGTTGGTGCCGCAATCGGGGTCGGCCTTGTTGAGGTAGTAGAACGAGGCGGCGATGCACGCCATCGGCACGAACGCGAACAACATGATGAACGGCGCCTTGATGTCCGCCGCGTCGGTGACGAGACCGATGCTGGCCGCCAGGCTGTAGCCGGGCGCCGTCGAGGCGACGCCGATCACGATGACCGCGATCAGCCCCAGCGTGCCACCTTTCAGCCCCTTCGACGGCATGGTCGATTCTTGGACAGCGGTGCTCATGGTCCCCCTCAGGATGTGCTCGCGGCCGCAAAGTTTGACATGACAGGTTTAGATACAAGTACAATACAAGTCATGCCTGACTGGAATCCCGAGCAGTACCGCCGATTTGCCGAGGAACGAGCCCAACCGTTCCACGACCTGTTGGCGCTGATCGAGCCTGCGTCGATAGACCGTGCGGTCGACCTCGGATGCGGACCCGGTGAGTTGACAGCGTTAGCTGCCGAGCAACTCGGCGTCGGCGAGATGATCGGCATCGACAACTCGCAGGCGATGCTCGACAAATCCGTCGAACATGCGTCGAGTACCGTGCGGTTCGAGTTCGGCGACATCGGCGAGTGGAAGTCGCCGGCCGACGTCGATCTCGTGATCGCCGCGGCGAGTATGCAATGGGTTCCTGACCACGTCGATGTTCTGGCTCGCTGGGCCGGTGCCCTTCGGCCGGGCGGTCAGATTGCCGTTCAGGTGCCGGCCAACGCCGACATGCCTTCGCACACCGTTGCCCGTTTGGTCGCCGAACGCGAGCCGTATGTGTCGTTGTTCGGCCCTGCCGGGCCGCCTATCGACCCGGTTCAGGCCTACGTATTGCGGCCGGAGGAATACGCCCAGATCTTCTACGACCTCGGCTTCGAGCGCCAGCACGTTCGGCTGCAGGTCTATCCACATGTCTTGCCGAGCACCCGCCACGTCGTCGAATGGGTCCGCGGCACGACGTTGACCCGATTCGAGAAACGCCTCGACCCCGAAGCCTTCGAGGCGTTCGTCGCCGACTACGAAACCGAGTTGTTGCGCGTGCTCGGCGACCACGAGCCCCACTTCTTCCCGTTCCGCCGAATCCTGATGTGGGCGCGCCTCCCGCAGTAACCGCTCGTGGCTCGAACCCCAGCGCCCGAAGTGCACACTTTCGCCGCGCACAGGCCTCATCCAAAGTGTGCACTTCGCCGATCGAGACGAGCGCGACAGGTCTGAGCGATGAGCTCCACGACCTCGGCCGGTCGTCGTTGCGCGTACCAACCGAGATAGATCACGTCCCACCCACACGCGGCAACGCGTAGATCGCGATCCTCGTCGGCGGCTTCCAAAATCGGGCCGAAGTGAAACTTTCGGCTGTGGCCCTCGATGCCCAAGCGAGCGGTGGGAATGCCAAAGTCAAGACGAGCGACAAAGCGTCCGGTGTCGTTTGTGATGACGCACTGCGGCAGGAGCACCGGAATGTGTCCTTCGATTCCGTCGTTCCGAGATCCGCGAGCGTCCTGGCCAATGTGGTGCAAGGCAACCCATTGCGTTCATACCGATCCGACGGGTCGAGCTGAAAGGCTTGATGAATAACGATTCCGCGTGCCGCCGCCCGATTGAGATGGTATGGCCGCACGACGGTGAGCTCCGCCTTGGCGACCTCCAATCCGTCGAGATCGAAGACGCGCCCCGCCGCGCCGAAGCTGACGACGGGACGGGCGACACTGCCCGCGCAAACGATCGCCAGCTTCTGCTCCCAAGTCGGCGGGTAACCGCCGACTACGAGGACACCGCGAACTGGTTCTGTGAGCCAGCCGTCCTGCTTGGCAATGCGGATGTCGCGGGGCGTGAGTCCAAAAGAGGCAGCCTGGCTTCGAACGACGACACCATGGTGAGAGGCCGCAAACTCCGCCATGGCCCGTGGGGCCGGAGCGGACATGTCGGTGGAAGCTATCGGCTGTCGGCGCAAGGACCATTCGCGATTCGAAATGCACACTTTCGGTGCAGACAGGTCGCATCGAAAGTGTGCACTTCCGTCCGCCGTGGCCGTCTTCGGTCAGGGGAGTGGTCAGCCGGAGTGGATCAGGGACGCGTCTTGCACGTCGCGCCACTGGTCGACGTCGTGGGCCGTCAGGATCT
>JAENVT010000052.1 GCA_016650435.1 Ilumatobacteraceae bacterium | reverse complement strand
TTGCTGACAACAGCTCTCGGCATCGTGCCGGGTGCAGATGTGCCGCTGGTTGCATCCGCTGCACTTCTTCTGTTCGCCGTGTTGGTGGCGAACCTCCTGGCGTTGATGCCAGCACGGCGCGCAGCTCGTCAGTCGGTGCGCAGGCTGATGCTCGAGCGATGAGTTGCGAATCATCCGAGGAACGGCGTGTCAGAGATCGCCGGAACGTTGCAGCACGACGAGCGCTCCCCAGCCGGGCAGCAGCGGGATCCAGAAGGTCGCCAGGCGAAACAGGATGACAGCGGCGACTGCGGTGGTGCTGGCCATTCCCGCGGAGGTCAATCCGGCGATCAGGGTCGCTTCGACGGCTCCGATCCCGCCGGGGGTCGGAGCGACCGAGGAGACCACAGAGCCAACGAGGTAGACGAGGGCGACCGAGGTGAACGCGGGGCCGGCGCCAAACGCGGACACTGCAACTTCTAACGCGAGGATGTACCCCATGGTGATGGCGAGCGAGCCGCCGAACAAGGCGATCATCTTTCCGGGCTGACGAGCGATCTCACCGACGTTCGAGAGCGAGCGCTTCGTCGCGGGCAGCACCCGAGTCGTCAGCAGTGAGCGGCTCCATGGCACGGCCACACCGGCTGCCGCGACAAGGGCTACTCCCGCGGCGATCAGCCCGATCGTGCTCAGCGATGGCAGATCAAATGTTTCCAGTCCTGAAGAACCTGCGAGCGCGAAGAACAGCCCTGTCAGCGTGAGGTGAACGATCACGCCAGCGATCGTGTCGACTCCCACTGCGGCGACGGCCGTCGGCGTGTCGATGCCTCGCTTCTGCAGGAATCGGGCGGTGAGCGCAAGCCCGCCGCCGGGCGCGGCAACACCCACGAACGACGTCGCCATCTGTACGCCGATGTTCGGACCGAGCGGCAGCCGATCAGGCAGTGAGCCGTCGAGGGCCACGGCCGCGCCAACGTAGGTGAGCGCCGACAGCGCGAGCGCGGCAGCTCCCCACGACCAGTTAGCTCGCTGCAGCTCGCCCCACAGCGAGCCGACGCCGAGAAATTGGGGAATGAGCGCCCACAACGCAAGCGCCACCAGCGCGATGCTGACCACCGTGCCCGTTTTGATCCTTTGGAGTTCCGCGATTGGAACGTCGTCGGCGCCGGTCACGCGTTGGACCTCGCTGCGCAGCTCCTCGAGGCATCCTGCAGCCTTGACCGCGGCTCGCGTCCGGGGAGTCAGCGCCAGCGGCTGCAGCCGCGGCAGTGCGGCTGCGACGGCGGCGGGCCCGACGCCGGCAACCGCGGATTCCACAGCGCGTTGAACTCCAAGGGGCGCGGCTGTTGCTGCGAGGACTTCGGCAACGTCCGTCGAAAGGACAGAGCCGACCACACCCAACGAGGCCGACGCGAATCCGACGAGCACTACGGCGCCATCATCGTCGACCCACAGCGCGTCAGCGTTGAGGCGGCGGTGCACCGTGTGACTTCGTTGGAGGGCATCCACGATCGCCCAGACCGAATCCAAGAGTTGGGGCGTGCGACGGGACGGATCGAGCTCGCTCAACGACTGGCGCGACTGCGCGTCGAACGCCATCATCATCGCGTTCGGGGGGAATTCGGCAACCACCACCAGGCGGGCACAGGGAACCCCATCGGAGTGGGCCTTCAACGCGCACAGGGCCTCGTGTTCGACGGCCGACCGCAGGGACCGAAACGGCCGGTCCTGGCCGATGTCTCGGAATCGCGCTGCTCGGTACATCTGCACCGGAAGCAGCGCTGCCCATAAATCGCGACTGATGACCTTCACGATCAGCTGCTGGCCGTCATCGAGGTACGCCCTGAATCCTGCGAAGCCGTGGAACCCACCGAATCGCTCCACCGATGAGAGCTTGTAGCCCAGACGCTCCAGGATCTCGCCCACGACCACGGCCCGAGGAATGGTGTTGGGGGCGCCGAAGATCAGTTGGACCAATGACGAGGCGGCCGCTCCCACAGCGATGGCGGTAATGATCGTGGCGGGGTCCGCCAGGCTGACACCGAGCCGCGCCGCGATCCCCAGGACAAGAACGAGTCGGCCTATCCATCGCCAACCTGATGGCCAGTGACCTCGGTCGACGAACATCCACGCCGCAATCACGCCCACGTCCAACGTCGTCGGGAACGCTGCACCGATGCCGTAGCCACTCAGGCCGGTCGCGGCGAAGCCCGAACCCGGTACGCCGCGATTACGTGATGGCACGAGTGGAAGTGTCGAGGTGCCGACTAGCTTCGACATCGCGATCAGGCCACCGATGCAGACGGCCGCTGTGAGGAGCATTCGCCCGACACGGGCGAAGTGGCGGAGGACGAGTTGGCTGATGAATCCGAGAAACGCGGCAACGAGAAAGCCGAGCTGACAGATGCTGACGATGCCCGACACCAGCCAGCGCGGAACGGAACCGAGAAAGTCGCCGAAGTTGGTCGCAAAGTCACCGTCATTGCCACCCTGCAACGCCAGATACGTGAATCCGAGGACCACAAGAGACCCAAGAAGCCGGATCGCGGTGACCGGCGATCTCACATACGCCGGCTCAGGCGGCTCCGTCACCAAGAACGCTGATCGCGCTGGTACGACGTCAAGCACGCCGGAAGAACTCTCGAGAAGCGATGCCTGATCGTAATCTGCGCTCACCGTCGCGCTGGTGCCCGTGGCGGGCTCAACGGCTAGATCTGCACCACGGTCACCGTGGCGCCGCTGATGAAGAATCCGTCGCACACCACCGACCAGCCGCGAACTTCGCCGGCGGGTAAGTCGAAGATGTAGGCGATCTCCGCGGCAGTCCCAACCCCGCACTGGACAAGGGCGCGAAGATTGACAGCATTCGACGTGCCGTTGGTGACATCCCCGACGACAGTCGTCTTCGTCGCCCCGAGGCTGTATCCGGTGACCTGCCCGCTGAACCCGGCTGGCACGAGCGCTGACCCGCCAGCCATGTAGCCCATGATGTCGACGACGACATGTGTCGGGTTCTGCGTGTACAACTGGAACGTGCCGTCAGGCGCGACGGGGACGAGCACGAAGTTGGCGACGGTCTCACCCGCAGCAGTGGAGTTCATTACCGACGTGCCGGGCCGCGTGCCAGCTGGCCATGCCGTGAGGAATCCGGCGCCAGCAGTCTCGGTAAGCACAATGTTGACGCCAACCGCCGCCGCCCCAGGGTGGCCGCTGTCGATCGTCACTTGCGCGCCGCCGGCAAGCGGCGGATTTGTGAATGATGGACCCCGCGAGTCATAGATCCGGCCCGGATTGACCGCGACGTAGCCGGCCGGGATCTGCTCGGCGGCGCTCGCCCGGCCGGCGTGCTGTGCGAGCCATCCACCGCCCATCGATCCGACGACGATCGCAACTCCTGCCATCAACGTTTTCTTGAATGTTGCCATCTTCCGCTCTCCTCCGGGTTGGCGTGAGGCCGAACCGTACCCGCCGGACGAGGGCACTCTCTGGGATGTCCGAGAGGGTTGTTGCCGCGATTTCCACGACGTTCCGCACTGTGGAGGGTGAGTCGGCGAGTCTGGGAGAACGACGTCAACGTGGGCGCGGTCACACCAACTCCATTGCTCGACCGAGCGCATCCCGCGTACTCCGCAATCGAATCGTCCACACGCGAGTGATGAGAGCGGGTGACGGGAATCGAACCCGCGTTCTCAGCTTGGGAAGCTGATGTTCTGCCTCTGAACTACACCCGCGAAGGTGGTCCAGAGGTTAGCGTCGGCCCGTGATTCTTTCCGACCGGACACTGCGCGAGCAGATCGCCGAAGGGCGCATCATCATCGAGCCCTTCGACGATGACTTCGTGCAGCCATCTTCGATCGACGTGCGCATCAGCAACCTTTTTCGCGTCTTCCGCAACTACACCGCTCGGGTCATCGATGTGAAGGAAGACATGGCCACGCTGACCGACCCGATCGAACTCTCCCCGGATGGAGTGTTCATGTTGCACCCCGGCGAATTTGTTCTCGGCAGTACGTTCGAACGCATCGGCGTTCCCGACGATCTGGTCGGTCGCATCGAGGGCAAGTCGAGCCTCGGTCGCCTCGGGCTGATCATCCACTCGACGGCCGGATTCATCGACGCCGGCTTCGATGGCCACATCACCCTCGAGCTCACCAACATCGCCACGCTTCCAATCACGCTGTACCCAGGGATGAAGATCGGCCAGGTCAGCTTCATGCAGATGACCACGCCAGCCGACAAGCCATACGGCAGCGGTGCCAAGGGTTCGAAGTACCAAGGCCAGCAAGGCCCGACCCCCAGTCGCTACTTCGAGAACTTCAGGAGCTAGCAACACCGGGCGCGAAAGCGGAACCAGTGGCTCCGAAATCGATCCCACAGGCCTGGCTGCCAGCACGGTTGGGCGCGAAAGCGGAACTGGTGACTCCGAAATCGATCCCAGGGGTGCGAAATCGGAACTCACGGTACCGAAATCGCGCCCAGCCCGCCTTCGGAGCCCGGCACCAAGCCCACCGAGCGCTACACGAACCAGCCGGTGAGGTCGACGACGTGGAACGCGGGGGAGGTGGCGAACGTGCAGATGTCGACACCGGTGGCGACTCGGGTTGGGGTGATCGCCTGGTTCGCGACAACGTCGGCAGCGACGAAATTCAGGGTCGACGAGTTGTACGGCGTCGAAGCTGCGGGCTCGACACACGGCCCGATCTCGGCCCAGCCGGAACTGCGCGGCGAGACGGCGATCATCGACACCATCAACGCCTCGACGTTGCCGGGCACAGCAGTGGTGGCGACTGGCGCGTTCGATGGGTACACCCCGAGCGAAACGACATCCATCGCCACACGTCCGAACACGGAGCCGACTCCAGAACGGGTGTCGACGAGGCGCGTTGGCGCGACTGCTTGGTAGTGCAAACCCTCGTCGCTCGCGTCGTAGGTTCCCTGCAGGTCGACCACGATGTGGGTGCGTGCTCGGCTGTATACGCACACCTGTCCGTCTGTTGCGCCGATCTGCACCAGGTTGGCCACGACTTGCCCGCCGACGTAGTTGAGGTTCGATACCACCGGCAGGCCCGCTTGGCACGGAAACACGGTCACGAAGCCCGACGCCGCCGGTTCGGTGATCGTCACGTTGATCGCGACCGCACGAGCACCTGCGGGCACCGTGATCGCGCGCGTTTCGTTTGCGGCCCACACCCCGCCGCTGACCCGCGAGTCATAGATCCGCGTCGGTGGTTGCGGATGGAAGAGCAATGCCGACGGGTCGGTCGTGTAGCTCCCGGTGACGTCGACGAGCACGTCGGATTCGACCATGCTGAACACACAGACCGAATCATCGCCTGACAGTGTCACTACCGCGTGAGTCGCCCGCGTTGCGCCAGCGACGTAGTTGAGGTTCGACGTCGGCGGCATCGCCTCATCGCACGACCACGCGGTCAGGAAGCCGTTGCCGATGGGGTCGACCGCGGCGAGGTCGATCACCGCGGCGCGTGCACCTGCCGCCACCATCCCAGCCAGGGACACGTGCAACACCTGGCCGCGCCCCAATCGGGCGCTCTGGCGCGTGTCGATTGCCCGGATCGGAGGGCTCGTCGGCACGAAGCCGAGCGGATCGGTCGTCGCCGCGATCTTTGGTGCGGAAAGCGGAGACGGTGCGGTCAGTTCGAAGAGCCGCGGCTGATAGAGGGTCGGGTTGTCGAATGCCAACGGATCCATCTGCCATGCGTTGTTCGAAAGCGCCACAACCAGGTTCCCGGTATCGGAGCGCCATGGCATGAGGTGTGCCGCGTAGGTGTTGGTGCGCCCGTCGATCGTGCGAGTGGGAACCGTAACGGTTTGCAGCGTGGTCCACGGTCCCTGCGGCGCGGCTGCCACGTCGAGGCGCACTGCTGTGCCCTTCCAATCATTGGCCTTCACCACCGAGAGCCACATCCCGTCGATCAGCCGCGGCTGCATCGGGTTGGTCGTCTGGTTCGCATTGGTGTTGATCGCCACAGCACGGGCGCGGTCGTTGACCCATGCCGTGCCGCTCCAGTACGTCGGTTGAAGATCGAACCGCCCGAGCGGCACTCGGGCGACGAACAGTTGCGATGGTGGCGGCGAGGTTGGATCCGGCAGGTTGAACTGATCGTACGACCACCCGAAGAGGTAGCTGAACCCGTCGTCGGACTCGACCGCCGAGCCGTAGATCACGTCGCCCGCCGATGCCGGTGCTGGGGCGAACGCGATGAGGTCGAGGGTCGCCGCGTTGAAGCGTGCGACCCACACCGATACTGCATGGGCCGGCGGCGCCGCGCCTGATCCCAATTCATTCGCCATCTCGACGTAGAAGATCGTGAGCCGGCCGAGTTGGTCGAGCCCTCCGCTCATCGGCCAGAACCAATGGCTGCACGTCGCGGTCTGGTCGCTGCCGACATACGAGGCGTCGCTGACGCCGCATTGCGGTCCTGGCGTGACTGGGCCGTGAAGAGTGGTGAAGCAGTTCCCTTCTTGGACGATGAGGGCGTTGTGGGCGAACCCGGTCGGAGGTCGCAGCGACGACGAACGGGCGCCGGGTGCGGCCGAGATGAACGCGTCCTGAACTGTCCACACGTATCGACCGTCGGGGAGGGCGATCACTCTGGTTGTGTCGAATCCGACGAGATCGGCAACCTCGTTGGCGATGAAATTGTTGAGGGCCGCTGTGTCGGTGCCGGCGGCGCACTCGGTGCTCCCGTCGGCATGCGCGACGAACGGTGAGGTGGTGGCGAGACCGGCGGCGGTCAGCCCGACGGTCAGCAGCCGGGCCATCCGTCCGCGCATCGAGCAAGGCTATGGGAACGCGCCCGCCGAGTTACATCGGGGCACAACCCGTTCACGCAAGGTTCATCCACATGCGGGTTCGGTTCGGCTAGGTCGTGGTGCTGAGTGGTGAGGTCTGGTTGGCCAGTTTGCGCTCGCCGGCTTCTATGGCGTCGAGCAGGTGGATCGAGATATCGGCGACCTTGACCTCGGTCTCTTCGACACCGGCAGCCTTCACACCGTCGTCGAGCATGATGTAACAGAACGGGCACGCAGTCGCCACACGCGACGCGCCAGTCGAGATCGCCTCACGGGCTCGCTCGTCGTTGACCTTGGTGCCGATCGACTCTTCCATCCACATGCGGGCCCCGCCCGCGCCGCAGCACATGCCTTTGGTGCCGTTTCGTGGCATCTCGACGATGTCGATGCCCTTGATCGATCCGACCACGTTGCGCGGCGCCAGGTACACGTCGTTGTGGCGACCCAGGTAGCACGAGTCGTGGTACGTGAGGCGCTCTTCGAGGGTGGCTTGCGAGACATCGAGCTGGCCGGACTCGATGAGTGACTCGAGCAACTGCGAGTGATGGATGACCTCGTAGTTGCCGCCCAACTGCGGGTACTCGTTCTTCAACGTGTTGAAGCAATGCGGGCACTGCGTGATGATCTTGCGCACGCCCATTCCGTTGAGCATCTCGACGTTTGGCATCGCCAACATCTGGAACAGGTACTCGTTGCCACTGCGCCGTGCCGGGTCGCCGGTGCACATCTCGCTGGGCCCGAGGATGACGACGTCGATGCCGGCACGTCGCAACAACTTGGCCATCGCTTGGGTGACCTTGCGGTTCTTGTCGTCGAACGAGCCCGCGCAACCGACCCAGTAGAGGTACTCGGAGGTGATCGGCTCGCCGGGATCGACCACGGTGACGCCATCGAGATTGCGGGCCCAGTCGCCGCGCTCGCCCTGGTTCATGCCCCACGGGTTGCCCTGGTTCTCCATCGCCCGGTACGCGTTGCCGAGTTCGGGCGGGAAGTTGCTCTCCATCAACGACAGGTAGCGACGCATGTCGAGGATCTTGTC
>JAENVT010000051.1 GCA_016650435.1 Ilumatobacteraceae bacterium | reverse complement strand
GCCGTCGACGCACTGATCGCGTCATTGCGCCGCACCAATTCGTTGGCTCGGGTGTGTGTGGCGGCGTTCAGCGACGTGCGGTTGAGGCGGCTTCGTAAGGCCCTCGGCACCGAGTTGTGCAGTTCGCTCGGGCCAGTCGAGCTCGGACTGCTGCGGTTCGGTTTGTTGCGTAATGCGCCGGGTCTTGCCGCCCAGGTACCGGTTAAGGAAGGGCCGATCACGGTGGTGAACCGGAAGTTCGTCGAGCGATCACACCGTCTGGGTCTGCAAGTCCACGTCTGGACGATCGACGACGCTCCAGAGATCGAGCGCCTGCTCGATATGGGTGTCGACGGAATCATGACCGACCGCCCCCTGATCCTGCGCCAAGTCCTCGAATCCCGAGGAGCCTGGCACGCCTAGCGCCCGGCGCGGCGGGTGTTGACGCTGGCGAGGAGGACGGTGACGAGGGTGCCGGCGGCGAGGATGACCACGCCGACCAGGGTGACGACCGCGCCGGCTTCGATCGTGATCAAAGAGTTCGACGATGCCGTGGTCACTGCGACCGCGACGACACCGGCGTACCCGGCAGCGACAGCAACCGCCACACCGGTGATCCACTTCAGCGGGAACCACTCGAGCGTCACTGCCAGAACGAGCAGGAATGGAACGACCGGCCACAACCGCAATCCCCAACCGACGACGCTGGATTGCGAGATACCGAGCCGATCGACCAGCGAGAAGATCTCGTAACTGCTGCGGTCGCGCGTGCCCGATCGCAGCCACGGCAGGAACGTGCCGACCAAAGCCACCAACCCACCGAGCGTGGCCATCACTTGCCCGATGAGATTCCGCTGCACTGCGAAAGCGTATGTTCCGTTCATGGCGTCACCCCGTTTTCACTCCGTCCGATCGTCGAACGGGTTGGTCGCCAGCGCCGACCAACTTGCCACGCAGGCGGGACTACGGGCGCTCGTACTCGGCGGGAATGCGATCGACGCCGCCCTGGCAACGAACGCGGTGATCGCCGTCACCGCACCACACCTGTGCGGGTTGGGTGGTGACCTGTTCGCCCTCGTGCACCGCGACGGCGAGGTGTTCGCACTCAACTCGGCAGGACGTGCCGGCGCGGGTGCCGATCCTGGCGCGCTTCGCGCTGAGGGTCGTACGGAGATGCCTTTTCGCCACGACGTCAGAAGCGTCACCGTGCCTGGCTGCGTCGACGGATGGATGGCGTTGCACGAACGGTTCGGCACGATGCCACTGTCCGAACTGCTGCAGCCGGCGATCGATCTCGCCGCCGGCGGATTCCCCGCCAGTCCCCTGCTGATCGGGGCCGCCGTGCGAGCCGACGAAGGCGCCAACGAAAACCTCGCCGACCTGCTCAGCCAACTCACGCGTCCGGGCGGGCGGGTTCACCGCACGGGAGTGGCTCGAACACTGAAGGCCATCGTCGAGGGCGGTCGCGCCGCCTTCTACCAAGGCGAGTTCGGCGAGGGATTGAAGATCCTGGGTGCCGGTCTCTACAGCGACGACGACTTCGCCCGTCCGCTATCGGAATGGGTGACGCCGCTGATGGTGCACACCTTCGGAGTCGACCTGTGGACCCTCCCACCCAACTCGCAGGGATACCTCGCGCTGGGCGCAGCCGAATTGGCCGGCCGGCTCGACCTGCCGGCGGACCCCAACGACGTGCGCTTCGCCCACCTGCTGATCGAGTGTGCGACCGCAGCCGGATTCGATCGACCCGACGTGCTCAGCGACACCGCCAGCGGGGAGCAACTGTTGAAATCGATCGCTGGACGTCTTGACATCATCGATACGGAGCGGGCCTCTAATCGTTGGGCACCAGGCCGCGACGGTGACACGACCTACCTCTGCGCCATCGACGGCAACGGCATGGGTGTGTCCTTGATCCAGTCCAACGCCGCCGGCTTCGGTTCCGGACTGGCCGAGCCGAGCACCGGCATCAACCTCCACAATCGCGGCATCGGCTTCAACCTGATCGAAGGACATCCCGCGGAATTCCAACCTGGACATCGGCCACCACACACACTGTGCCCGGCTATGGCGACAACAGATGGCGCATTGCGCGCGGTCTTCGGCACGATGGGCGGAGACGCCCAACCGCAGATCCTGCTGCAACTCGCCGCTCGACTGTTCCACTATGCGCAGTCACCCGCTGCTGCGGTGCACGCCGGACGATGGGCGCTGCGTGGCCCGGCGACCGGTTTCGACACCTGGACCAGCGGTCAGGCACCAACGGTGACGGTCGAGGGCCAAGCGCCTGATGATTGGATGGGCGGGCTTGCCGAGCGCGGCCACCGGGTCGAGGCTCGTCCGTCGTACGACAGCGCCTTCGGGCACGCCCACGCAATCGTGATCGACCACGAAGGGTTCCGCAGCGGCGCAGCCGATCCGCGCGCGATGGTGGGCACCGCCGCCGGCATCTGACCGCCGGCGACGCAGCGAAGTAGAATTCGCACATGCGCGTTGATTCGAACTTCTTCTGCACAGTCCCGATGCCCGACGCCGGCGACCCGTCGATCCCTGCCACCGCCAGGCGGTTCGGCAACGATTCGGTGATCGAGTGCTACAAGAACCTCGTCGAATGGGCCAAGACCGCCGACCAACTGGGCTTCGACACGATGTGGCTGACCGAGCACCACTTCCAGTACGAGGGCTACGAGGTTCTGCCCAACCTGATCCTGTTCGGCCAGCACCTGGCGATGCTCACCGAGGGTCTGCGCCTCGGGCAGATGTTCAACGTCGTGCCGCAATGGCATCCGCTGCGCCTCGCCGAGGACTTCGCGATCGCCGACATCCTCACCGGAGGACGGATGGAGTTCGGCGTCGGTCGCGGCACCGTCCCCCGCGAGGCATGGGCATTGGGAACGGTGGTCGCCAGCGGCGACAACGAGATGTCGGCGGAGCACGACCGCATCAACCGTGAGATCTTCGAAGAATCGATGGAGGTCATCAAGCTCGCCTGGTACCACGAGCAGTTCAGCTACCGCGGTAAGCATCTCGTCCTGCCGCCCGACGATGTGCCCGATCGCGGCACGATGGTCAACGATCTCACCTTGATCCCCCGGCCGTTGCGCAAGGTCGACATCTACCAGCCCGTCACCTCTCCGGAGACGATCGAGTATGTCCCGAAGGCCGGTCACAAGGCCGTGTACTGGTTGCAGAACGCCGACAGTCAGAAGCAGAAGTGGGATCGCTACGCCGAAATCCGCGAGGCCTGCGGCACACCTGTTGGCCCCGGAGAAGACCGCTGCCTGGTCCTCAACCTGCATGTCGCCAAGACCTACGAAGCTGCGCTGGTGAAGGGTCGTCCAGGACAGGACGAGTTCAACAAGTTCCTGTCTCCGTACGGCCGGTTCAGCAGCTATCGAAACCCCGACGGCTCGAAGGTCGCGTTCAACCACTGCCCGACCGTCGAGGAGAGCAATCAGCAGAAGATTCAGATCGTCGGTTCGATCGACGACGCAGTCGACGCAATCGGATATTGGCGCGACCTGCTTGACCTCAAACACATCTGCTTCTTCCTCGACTACCCGGGCTTGACCCGCCAGGAGATGATCGAGCAGATGCACCTCGTGGCTGAAGAAGTGTTCCCGCGCCTCGGCGAGCCGATCGTGAGGCGCCCGATAACGGGTTCGCCCCTCGTGTGAACCCGCTCACACCCGCCGAACAAACGCTGGCCGACGATGGATACATCCTCCTGCCTGCGTTCGCCGAGCCGCATGCCCACCTCGACAAGGCGTTCCTCGCCGAGCGTGTCGAGAATCCCACCGGTGATCTGCTCGGTGCCATCTTGGCGATGGAAGCCGCTCGCGGCTCGATCACCCTTGCCGACACGATCGAACGCGCCGAGCGCGCCGCACGGCTGCTGGCAGCAAACGGCTGCACCGCGATCCGCAGCCATGTTGATCTGACCCTTGCCGGCGGACTGACATCGGTCGAGGCCCTTATCGACGTTCGCGATCGTATGCGTGGCTTGGTCGAGATCCAGGTCGCCGCGCTGTGTGCCTGGCCGTCGATCGGACCAGAGGGAGCGAATCAGCGGGCATTGATGCGCGAGGCCATCGCCATGGGCATCGATGTCGTCGGCGGATGCCCTCACCTCGAATCCGATCCGGCAGCGGCCAACGATGGTCTCATGACGCTCGCCGCCGAAGGTGGCCTGCCGATCGATCTACATACCGACGAGACACTCAACCCGTCGATGATCGCGTTGGAAGACCTTGCCGAGCGCGTGATCGCGACCGGCTTCGCGCACCACGTCGCAGCCAGCCACTGCGTCTCGCTGATCCTGCAGACCGAGCTCCGTCAGCGCGAAATCGCCGAGAAGGTCGCCGCCGCAGGCATCACGGTCATCGCCCTGCCCCACACCAATCTGTTCCTTCTCGGCCGCGAGTGCCAGGTCGCGATGCCTCGCGGCGTCACCGCCGTCCGGGCGCTGCGGACGGCCGGGGTCAACGTCGCCGCGGGTGCCGACAACCTGCAGGACCCGTTCAATCCGGTCGGCCGTGCCGATCCTCTGGAAACGGCAGGCCTGATGATCATGACCGCCCACGTCCTGCCGGCCGACGCACTGGAGATGGTGAGCACGAATGCCCGGCAGGCGATGGGTCTGGGGCCGAGCGACGACCTGGTAGCGGTGCGGGCGGCGACCGTGCGCGAGGCGATCGCCTTCGGCCCTGCTGACCGCCAGCTGATTCGGCGCACACCGATTCTCGAAACAGAGCGTTCACGCGATCGCGACTGAGCGATGAAACTCCCTGCCCTACACTCCGTCGCCATGGGGACCGTCCATGGCCGACTCGCCGGACGGCGCGCGCTGATCACCGGCGCAGCGCGTGGAATCGGTGCCGAAATCGCGGCGTCGTTCCAGCGCGAAGGTGCGGAACTCGCCCTGCTCGACATCGACGCCGAGCGGCTGGCCAAAACCTCCGAAACAGTCGGAGGCAAGCCCTACAGCGTTGATCTGGCCGATACAGATGCCACGGTCAAGGTGGTGAGCGCGGCCATCTCCGACCTCGGCGGGCTGGAGATCCTCGTCAACAACGCCGGGATCTTGAAGATGGCGCCACTGCTGGAAATCGACCCGGCGGACTGGGATCTGACGTTCGCTGTCAATGTTCGGGCCATGCTCATCACCATCCAGCTCGCAGCCAAGGCAATGATCCCAAATGGTCGCGGTGCGATCATCAACATGGCCAGCATGGGCGGCAAGGTCGGCGGCCCCAACCAGGCGCACTACGCGGCGTCGAAGGCAGCAGTGATCTCGCTCACGCAGGTCGCAGCCAAGGAACTTGGGCCATATGGGATCACGGTCAACTGCATCTGCCCTGGGTACGTCCTCACCGAGATGGGTGCGGCGACCCGAACCGAAGAGATGGTCCGCGAGTGGTCGGCGAAGTCGCCACTCGGACGGCTTGCTGAGCCGTCCGACGTCGCCAACATGGCGGTGTTTCTGGCCTCCGACGAGGCCTCCTACTGCACCGGTCAGGCCATGAATGTGACCGGCGGCATGGTGATGCATTGAGCACGACCGGAATATTCGGCGCCTCACCCGACGCGGCTACGGTTGTAACAATGGGCGAGTCAGGTGCTGCTCCTGCATTGAGTTTTCACGGCGTGTCGATGGTCTTCCCCGACGGCACGCACGCACTCCGGGAGACCGAGTTCGACGTACGCCCCGGTGAATTCGTCACGGTGGTCGGCCCTTCGGGTTGCGGGAAGAGCACCCTGCTACGGATTGCCTCCGGCCTCACCAAGGCCACCGCTGGTTTCATCTCCATCGATCCCGGCCACGTCGGCTACGTGTTCCAGGACGCAACGTTGTTGCAGTGGCGCACGGTGCAACGAAACGTCGAGTTGCTCGCCGAGCTCGAGGGAATCGACAAGGTGGAACGCGAGCGTCGCGCCGCAGAGAACATCGCCCTCGTCGGGCTGGATGGCTTCGAGAAGAAGTATCCGAAGCAGCTGTCGGGCGGTATGAAGATGCGCTGCTCCCTTGCTCGATCGCTGGTGATGGATCCGAAGGTCTTCTTGTTCGACGAGCCGTTCGGCGCGCTCGATGAGATCACGCGCGAGAAGCTCAACGACGAGCTCCTCAACCTTTTCCAGCGCAAAGGTTTTGCTGCGCTGTTCATCACCCACTCCATCTACGAGGCCGTGTTCCTGTCCACGCGGGTCCTGGTGATGTCGGCGCGTCCCGGTCGCGTCGTGGGCGACTTCAAGGTTCCCTTCGCCTACCCCAGGGCACCTGAACTGCGCTTCGAACCCGAGTTTGCCGAGTTGACCGGCCAGGTCTCACACGCGCTACGGGGAGCACATACATGACGTACCAAGCGAATCTCGAAGGTGCCGTGCAGATGGAGCAACTGCATATGGCCACTCCCTCCCCCGTTGTCGACGACGCTCCACCCGCGACGAAGCCACCACGCCAGATCGGCGACTACCTGGCACCGGTCGTCGGATTCGCCGGCTTCATCGGCTTCTGGTACCTCATGTCGTATTGGGCTCTCGAGCACATCTGGAACAAGCCCAGCTTCCTCATCACTCCGCCGCACCGCGTCATCAACGTCAGTTTCTTCAAGGAGATCAATCGGACGGCACTGCTGAAAGGGCTGTATTGGACCGCCCGCGTGTCGGTTCAGGGCTTGGTCATCGCCATCGTGCTGGGGATGGCGCTGGCAATTGTGATGTCGCAAGCCCGCTGGCTGGAACGGTCGATCTGGCCGTACCTCGTTGCCATGCAGGCCATCCCGATCCTCGCCCTGGTACCGATCATCGGTTCGA
This sequence comes from Ilumatobacteraceae bacterium, assembly GCA_016650435.1. Next base: position 660 of record JAENVT010000051.1, on the reverse strand, counting down.
TCTTCGGATTCGACATTCCATCGCGAATCTTCGTTTGCGTGCTGATCTCGCTGTTCCCCATTGTGTCGAACACACTGTTCGGGCTGCTGTCAGCTGAACGCGGCCAGCACGACTTGTTCACGCTGCATCACGTGTCGCGGTGGACACGATTGACCAAGTTGCAGCTTCCCAACGCTATGCCGACGATCTTTACCGGCTTTCGCATCGCCGCGGGTCTTTCGGTCATTGGCGCGATCGTCGGCGAGATCTTCTTCAAGCGTGGCGACAAGGGGGTTGGCATCCTGCTCGACTCGTACCGATCGCGAACGCAATTCCCCCAGATGTATGGGGCACTCATCCTGGCGGCCGCCCTCGGCATCGTCGTCTTCATCATCTTCGGATGGCTCAACAACCTCGTCGTGGGACGATGGTACGAGTCCACCCGCAAGACCGGCTGACCTCGGTCTGGCCGCACACCAAGCAACAGCGTGAACACTCAAACAACAAAGGGAGAACAGATGCAACGACGTCGAACACGTTCGTTGATCGCCGTCTCACTCGCCGGGGCCCTAGCCCTCGCGGCGTGCGGTAGCGACACCAAGACATCAGACACAGCAGCGCCGGCCGGTACCACAGCAACGGCCGCCACGACTGCACCGGCCGAAACCACAGCACCGGCCG
>JAENVT010000050.1 GCA_016650435.1 Ilumatobacteraceae bacterium | reverse complement strand
GCGCGTGACGGCGAACTTGACCAGTAGGTACATGCTCAAGGTAGCGAAGAACGTCATCGGGCCGTCGAGCAGCACCTGTCGGCTGACGATCACGTGGTACGGCATGAGGGCAACGATCATCGCGGCGATGTACGCGGACCGCCGGCCGTACATCAAGCGCGTCGCCGCGAAGACAACGACGATGGTGGCGAGTCCGAACGCGACTGCGGCCAGTCGTCCAACGAGGTCGCTGGTGCCGAACTGGTAGAGCACCGACAACGAGGCCTGGAAGAGCATCGGATGGGCCCGGAAGATCGGGAAGAACTTGCTCAAGTCGGCGTTCCCGGCGATCGCCGCGGCCTGCCCCGCGTAGACGGCTTCGTCGCTGTTGTAGCCGACTGCTGTCAACTTCCAGACTCGCAGGATTGCCCCGCAGGCGACGATCGTGCCGAGAATGATCTGTTGGCGCCAGTCGCGTCGTTGAATGATCGGTCCGTCTTGGTCGAGTCGTGGGTTCGGCGGCAAGGTTTCGTCGTCGATCGACCGCTCGAGTTCGGTGACTGAGTCGTGCCGCTGCCCGACGTAGGCGAGCGGTTCCATGACTGCGGCCAGCTTGTCGGCGTTGGTGGGTTCGACTCGCAGGCCCGCTCTCCGGTGAGAACGGGCGCTCGCGTCCACCCGTTCGTCGACGGCGATCTCGCTGGGTGACAGACCAAGGAGAGCCGACTCGCCCGCAACGACCAGTGTCTGGGGCAGATGAGCGTCATCTCGTGAGCGCCAAATGACGTTGTCGGCGACCCCGAAGCGCAACAGGGTCATGGCCAACAAGGACGCCAGGTTCGACAATGTGTAGTGGAGACCGAAGTAGTGCGTCAGTCCCCACATCATCGGTGCCCTGAGCGCCAACGCGGCGTTGTTCATCGCCAGGAACGAGATGTACCGGCGTGTGCGTCCCTCTGCCGTGCCGCTGTCGAACACCCAGGCATCGGCCATCACGAAATTGGCGGTCGATGAGACCTGAGTCGCGAGGACAGCTGCGACGAGATAGTTGAGGCCGAGGATCTCCGTCAGAAACGCCTGAACCACCAGGTTGACGCCCAAGCCCAGGATGCCGACCACCCCGAACTTGCCGATTCTGCCGATTCGTGCTTTGCGGGAACTGGCCACCAACGTGGTGGTAGTGCTCACGTCAACCCTGTTCGGCCGAAGACGTCAACGTTTCCGTTTGGGCTCGAACCGAACGCCAGCTCCGCACCGCCGCGGGGATTCGCTCTGCCCAATCCAACGAGTCGCTCTTCATCGCGACCACGGGACGGTCGCTCAACGCTGCCGCAATGATCTCGCGCTCTTTTGATCGCAGATCATCGTCTGAAGCTGCCAGCAGCAGTCGTTCGAGCGATGAGTACGGCGGGAAGCCGAATGCGTCGTCGCAGTTCGCGAGCAGTGTTCGCAGTGAGTCTGCGCTGTTCATGACCTCCTCGCCACAGCCACCACGCTGAATGATGAACATTCCTCGAGCGGTTGCGATGTTCGCGGTCTTGACGCCCCGAACGAGCCGTTCGACGTGGTACTTCGGAGGCGGGACCAGTCGCTGGATGATCGCATTGATGCTGGCCACTGGCAGCTGATACTTGGTGAGAAGGAAAGCCAGACGGCGCCCTTCACGACTGTGAATCCGGCTTTGCGGGATGAGTGCTATGCGCTGTCGCTTGTTCAACATCGTGTTGTGGAGAGCATGCACGGTGTGTGCGCTGATCGTGAGCGGCTTGGGGAACGTGCGAACCGCGCCATCTGCTGCCAGGACGATGAGATCGTCAGAGACGAACTTCAGGTCGGACTGATCCAACACCTTCAGCATGGTCGTGGTCTTGCCGGTATCGGTGAGGGCGGTGATGAGGTATGCATCGTCGCCGTCCGCGAAGCAGGCCGCGTGGACGAGCGCAAAACCGCTCTCCACCAGACGCCAGCGCAGGATCGGCTCGACGACATTTGTGTACATGACATGAGGCGATTTGGCGACGAAGGACGTCACGACTACATCGGTCGTATTGATGCCCAACGTCAGTGACATCCCGAAGCCGGTGCGTTCGCGGTAGCTCACGACCGGTACATCACCGGTGAGATCGAGGGACTCACCAAGCGGTACGTGATGCAAGGTGGCAACCCGCACCGAGATCGTCGGCAGGCCGCCCACGGAACGAACGAGAAACTTCTCGAGCTCTGGCAGGGCCTTATCGGATTCGACTGCCACGATGTCGTGAATGTTGTACCGCCACATCAACCGCGAAGATCCATTCGCTTTCAACTGGCCGAGCTGGCGAACGAACTCGAAGCCCTGTCTCGACGAGGCTTTGCTCTCACCAGAGCCTCGACCGCCAAAGGTGAACGCAACTTCGCATGGGTTGAGGTCTGGGTGGCTGACGAGGATCTCGAGCAGGATCTTGAACCCGCGCGGCCGGATGAGTCGAACGTCGAGTCGTGTCTTGTCGACAACGAAAAAACCGCTCATTGGGTCGGTGACGTTTCTCAGCTGAGCTGCGAACACCGACTTGGCCAACTGCCCCGCAATCGTCGAGGCGAGCTTGCGTCCGCGTCGGATGAGACCGGCGTTCGATCCGTCGGCGGCGTAGCGCGATGCGATCACGATCGATGTGTCTGCCTCGGACGCTCGGTCGAGCATCTCCAGCAACGCTGACGGCGGGTGCTGGAGATCGCCATCCATCACGCACACCCACTGCGTCTTCGCTGCTTCAATTCCCGCGAGCACTGCGCCGGACAGTCCGCCGATCCGATCGGTTCCTACGCGCTCGATCAGCTGCGGCCGGAAGGTCTCGGACGTGAACAACAGACTCTCGTTCACGATGCGCGCCGCTGTGTCGTCGTCGCTGTCGTCGACGAAGATGATCGTCGTGTCGATGCCTCGCATGGTCTCTTCGAGGGTGCTCAGCAAGGGCTGTACGTTGTCGCGTTCATTGCGAGTGGGCACGACGATCGTGACCTGCGCGATGCGCGCCGTGTCAACCGGCTCGCTGTGAGTGAGATTCTCGTAGCTCTCGGCATATACGGGAATATTAAGAATCTCAGTCATGCGGTCGCCCCTTTTTTCTACTGAGCTCAACCTAGCTCACACGTCAATGAGGATGTCCAACAATGTGGTCATTTCAAACATCGGAAACCGTACAAACTCGGTGCGTTAACATTACCACTATCTGTGATGGAGTCACCGCGATCCGCGCGGCCCAGAAACCGCCGCAAAACCTTACGGCGACAACCAATCTCCAGAGGCGATTTCCACGAATGTGGCATCACCGCTGAATTGATATGCCCAGGCCTCGCGGCCCGACAACGTCGTTACTGCGACACGATCGAACAGCTCGAGTACCGCTCCTTCGACTTCATCGAGCACTGCGAGAGCTTCGGCGAGGCGTTCGATTCGCAGCGAGTAGATCCGGCCACGGATGTTCCCGGACCCTTCGAATCGTGCTGCCGGGTAGCCATGTCCGGTGTCGTAGAGCGTGCCGGCGACCGATTCGTCGCGACCGTCGTCGGTCACGAAGGGCTCGAGAAACGGCCATCGCTGCTGGCCAGGTCGCAGCGTTCCGTAGACGAAGAGGTGAGTGATCATTGCAACGGCCGGTGGCTACCGACCGATGGTGGTTGCAACAGCAGGCGCTGTCGCGACGTACATGAATTGAGCAGTTCAGCCGGCCACACTTCGTGCGACCACGCGGAGTTGCCGGGCGAGTATTTGTACAGCAACGTCCGTCGCTGTCGCGGGCCTTGCCACGTCGAGGTGCCGTGGGTCAAGGCCTCGGTGAAGATCACGACATCGCCGGCTTTCAGCGGAACCTCGACAGCCATCCCGGCAGCGACCTCTGCAGGTCTCGGGAAGTTTGCCTTGTGGCTACCCGGCACACACAGAAAACCGCCACGTCCCGGGTTGTGGTCGACGAGAGCCCACTGCACGGCCACCAACCCGGTGCGAATGGCTCCGCCGTCGACGGTGTAGTACTGCGCCGGATCGAATGGCTTGCCGCCGCCATGCAAGCCGAGACCGTTCGTGCCCGGACGCATGATGATTCCGTAGGCATGGTCGAGGCGGGCGTTGCTTCCGCACAGTTCGAGGACGACGTCGAAGATCCCATCGTGGTCGAGCAGATCGCGGAACCGCCGCGCGGCAACGAGATGACCGACGAAACGTTGGCTCATGATGTCGTCGCCCGGGTCTGGAGCATCAATCAGATCGACCGCGACGTTCAACGCCTCGATGTCACCTGCCGACAGCACCCCGCGACGCACGAGAAAACCTTGGATGTCGAAGCGATAGCGCTCCTCCGGCGTCATCAGTCGTCGGGATGCTCGATGGCGTCGAGAAACGCATCGACGTCGTCGTCTTCGCCGCCAACCAGCCAGATCGTGAGACCGTCTTCGTTCTCTTCGTCGGGCTCGTCGTCCTGCCATGGCAGCATGCCCTCAACGCTGTAGCGATCGACGGTGATGTCGTCGTTCTCGTCGACCACCGGTGCGACGATAGCCAGTTCGACCTCGGCATCAGGAGGCTGATCTTTCAGGATCTCGATGAGTTCGCTGACGCGCATGTGCGCACCCTAGTTCACGACTCGGCCAACCATCCCGGAGCCTGGTCGAGCAAGAAGAGGCTGACTTCCTTGCACCGGTCGAGTGTTTCGCAGAATGGAGTTTCCTCGCCGAGCAACACGTCGGCGAGATCAACGGCGATGCGCGCGACCATCGCCAAGCTGCGCTCTGGCGCGTCCGTGACGCTGGCGAAGGAGTCGGTCGCCGACACCTCGACCGGGAGTTCGAGCCCACCAACGCCGGCGATCTCGGTGGCCAACACCAACAGGTCGGGTGGCTCCGGCAGTGGGGGCAACGTCCATGTGAACAACAGCGGAAACGTAAATCCGCGAGGAGGATCTGCGTCGGGATCATCCTGCTTGACGACCTCGTCTTCGAAGCCAAGCAGAGCGCGAGGGTCGACCTCGAGTGACAGGTGGAGATCGATCGGCCCGTTGCACGCTTCCTCTGGATGCAGATCGACTTCCCACAGTTGGCGCAGCGAGTACGTCTCGACGAAATGGCGCTCGTCGTGCACGTGGAATCCGTGATCGACCGCGTGGCTCTTCAACTCTGCGACGAATCCGGCCACATCGATGACTGCCACGAATCGCGACACTACCGTGAGGAGGAATGATCACCGACCGTCTGGGCTTGTTGCACGACATCGCCGACGCAGTCGCCACAGCGATGCGAACGGTCACCGACTGGGGACCGTCGGGTGAACGCGACGGGCAGTACTCGCTGGATCTCGTTGCCGACGAAGCCGCACTCACTCTGTTGCGTCGTGCTGGCGTCGGAGTGTTGTCGGAAGAGAGTGGCTTCGATCCGGGCAGCAGTAGCGAGGTGGTCGTCATCGATCCGATCGACGGGTCGACCAATGCCAGTCGTGGCATTCCGTGGTTTGCCACATCGCTGTGCTTTGTCGACCCCGACGGCCCGGCAGTCGCACTTGTCGTCAACCAGGCCACGGGCGTGCGTTACTCGGCCGAACGTGGCGGGGGAGCGTGGTGTGGTGAACGTCGCCTTCAACCCTCGGGCTGCACTGAACTGTCGGAGGCGATCGTGATCGTGTCGGCCGTTCCTCCACGCGATGTCGGTTGGGCGCAGTTCCGCGCGCTCGGCGCGTGCGCGCTCGACCTGTGCGCGCTGGCCGACGGTGCAGTCGATGGCTACGTCGACTTCGGGAGCGACCAGCACGGCGTTTGGGACTACCTCGGTGGATGGCTGGTTTGCCGCGAGGCGGGCATCGAGGTCGTCGATGCCTTCGAGCGACCGATGTTCCACCTCGATCACCCTGAACGCCGCACCCCGGTCGCCGCCGCCACGCCGGAACTGACTGCCCATCTGCTCTCCGCCCGGCTGCGAGTAGGCTGACGGCTCCGCTTCGGCGGGCGCATAGCTCAGTTGGTTAGAGCACCGGCTTTACAAGCCGGGTGTCGGGGGTTCGAGACCCTCTGCGCCCACGTTCTTGCTGCTATCTCTTCCCGATCGGAGCTGGGGCGACCGTGGCGCGGATCTCCATCTGGCGGTGGGGCTCCAACCAGGGGCTCTTGGCGCCACCATCGGGTTCGCCCCAGATGACCGACACGCGTGTCCCTGGCTCGGCGTACTCGGGCTCGACGACTGCGAGTGAGAGCATCGCCCGCTCGTTCCAAATGAAGCCGGTGTAGGTCGAGGCCCCGATCGTTCGTCCCTGGTGGTCGTGGACCGCGTCGTACTGCCATGTCGCATACGTTGCCCGCGGGAACTCGATGTAGAGCCCCGGGACTTCCTCGGGCCGCATGTACGACTCGACGACTCGAGCAACGTCCGCGGGATCCCACACGAGCGTCACCTTCCGCCGATGATCGTTGCCCGCCGACCGTTCGAGCGCTTCTCGCCCGACGAAATCGTGGTCGAACTTGACCACATTGCCGTAACCGAGCTCCCACGGTGTGAAGTAGTAATCCTGAATGTCGGGTGCGTTGTAGCTGCCGCCGAGAGCCCAGGTTGCCTCTTCGCTGGTCGACGGCAGCCACTCACGGAAGGGGCGGAGCTCGTCGCCGGTGAAGATGGCCGGCACTGGCCGCGGGATCCAGCCCAGCTCCAGAGCGTTCGTGAAGTATGCGAGCGACCCGACGCGGCGCAGTTCGAATGCGGCTCCAGCCGTCAGGATCGCCTCCTTGACCGCGGGGCCCTCATCCCAGGGCCCGAAGAACTCGCACCCCGGGTTGCCGGCCATCGTGTGCCGCTGGGCCCAGACCTGACGGCCGGCGATGGAGACAGGAAAGATCTGCGACCATGGCGCCTCGGGCAGAGGAGCACCGGTGAGCTGTTCGATGAGGGCCGGCGCGTGAGGCCCTTCCACTTGATACCGGTACACGGTGCGCCGGCCAGCGGGATTGTTGGAGAAGATCTCGTCGGCCTCGATGGACACATCCCAACCGCCGGTCTCGGCGGAGAATCGCAACCAGTTGTGGCCGGCCGCCCGACCCACCAGCACTAACTCCTCGGGGGCGACGCTGTAGAGGACCCCGTCGCCCACGAGGTAGCCGTCGGGACTGCAGACGACGAGGTGTCGGGAGCGACCGACACCGAAGGTCTCGAAACTGTTCACAGCCAGGCTGGACAGGAGCCGCTGGGCGTCTGGGCCGCGCACGTAGGTCGTCGTCATGTGGAACGACTGGTCGTAGAACGCAATTCCCTCGCGCCACGCCCGTTGCTCGTCACGCCACGTCGTGAATTCCGGAGCGACGAACTCGGGAGGCTGGCGCAGCACAGCGTCCTTGACGACCGATCCCTTGCGGTTGCTGTACAGGTAGTCGACGAGGCTGGGAACGGAGTCTACGACATCCTGCAGCGTTCGGGTCCGTGTCTGGGCGGTCACGTCGTCTCCTTTAGGTTTCGATCTCTGCTCGGGCGGCGAGTGCACGATACGAGATCACCGGCTTGCGCCACGGTGTCGATGTTCACCTCTGGCGAACATCTGCGACCGGGCAATTGGCCGACTTCAGTACAACCCGAAGGAACCGGTGCCGAGCTTCGTCACGGCTTCGTGCGCGCCTTGGCCGCCGGCGGAGGGATCACCGGCCGCGGTGCTCAGCGCGTCGGCGGCGGAGTAGAGCTCTCGCTCCCAGGCCGCCCGTGTGGACGCGTAGTTGGTGAGGTCGAGTTTCTCGAGTTCCTGTGCTCGCCGGACGACGTTGATGGACGCCTGGTCGTCCTGGACCGGCCACAACACCGACGAGCGTTGCGCTGCGCTGCGCTCGGCCTCTTCGCCTTGCTGCATCGGGCCGGCGATGGCCTCTTGGACCGGTTCGATCACTGGTTGTCCACGAGCCAGGCGACACTGGAGACATGGCCCTGCGAGGTTGCGCCTTCGTTGACCTCCGTCCACCGGACGGTGACGCCCGTCTTCGCGTCCGGCGCAACCGGCTCCACCACCACGAGTCTGTCCTTGACGCGGATCGCCGGCACAGCTGTGGCGTCGTTGTTCGGTACGAGCGGGTCAGTGGTGAAGGCGGCGTCGAGCGTGGCCGCGCCGTTCAGATCCGTGAGCGACCCGTCGGAGATCACAGCCAACACATTGGCCGGGTCGGTCCGGTACAGCTTGTCGAACATCATCTGGGTGTCGGCATCCAGACGGGGTCCACCACATCCGTACTCGCGCCATTGCTTGTTCGTCAGCCATGACCACTCCACAAGGCGGCGCTGGCCAACTTGGCGCCGTCGGTGAGGACGTTCAGCTTGGCCCATGCCAGAGATGGGTGCAGCCGAAGGCCTAGCCCACAATCGGTGGAGGCGATGACGTTCTCGCGCCCCACTAATTTGGCGAATCGCTCGATTCGATCGGCGACGAGTTGTGGGTGCTCGATCAGCGGTGTCGAGTGTGTCACCACACCGGGAGCGAGGATCTTGCCATCAGGCAACTTGACGTCTTCCCACAACGCCACCTCGTGCTCGTGGCGGACGTTGGCCGCCTCGATCGAATAGGTCTGCGCTTTCACCGACAGCATGATGTCGACGATGTCGGGCAACGGCAGGTCGGCCGAGTGTGGCCCGTGCCAACTTCCCCAGCAGAGGTGGTAGCGGATCTGCTCTTCGGGGATGTTGCGCAGCGCGTGGTTCAGCGCTTCGCACCGCATCTGGCAGTACTTGCGATATCCATCGAGACCCATCGGGATGCCGATGCGATCCCACAATGCGCCGAGCCACGCGTCGTCGACCTGTACTTGGAAACCGGCCGCGGCGATCGCTTCGTACTCCACCTGCATCGCCTCGGCGATGGCATAGATGTGCTCCTCGTCGGTCTTGTAGATGCCTTTGACACGACCCGGTTCCACGCTCAGCGGCGCGGTGGTGGTCAAGAACGCATCCGATACCGGGGTATCACCGAGCGACGCCTTCATGACGTTGACCTCGCGCTCGAGCGCGGCCTGACCGCGGTAATAGATAGGTTCGGCGGCCACCCAATCCTCCACCGACTGGGTCGTCTCTTCTGCTCCCTCGGGCACGTGCTGTGTAGCGCCCGACTGTTCGAACAGCGTGCCGTTCCCCAGTACTGCGAGATAGAAATCGCGGAACTCCACCCAATCGGTGCTCGACAGCAACAACTCGCCCAGCGCACCCGGATGTCCGGCCGGTTCATACCCGCCGAGCCGAGAGGCGAGATACTCGGTCCAGTGACCGCCCTTGGTCAGCTCGCCCTCATTGATGAAGTCGACACCGGCGCTGCGTTGCGCATCGCAGACCTCGGCGACTGCTTCCTGTAGCCGTTCGTCGGATACGTCGTGCTTTGCCCACACATCGAGCGGCGCCGGCAACGCGCCGACGTGCGTGGTGAGAATCCTGTCTGTGCTTCGCCTCACGGCATGACCCCCTATGTCGTCGAGCACGGCCCTGTCATCGGGCCTGGAACTCGGACGCTAACAGTCACTCCATCGTGAGCATCTCAGCCGAGCCAGTCGCAGCTCAGAGGTCGAGCTCGGCAGAGATCGTGTCGATCGTTCGACGGATCTCGTCGAACGGAACGGGCGTGTGCGGTACGTCGGTCGGCGCATCGGGTCGCGGCAGAAGCACGACCCGGTCGACACCGAGCTCTGCGTACTGATCGGCGATCGATCGGTCGAACGGGCCGGCAGGGATGATCGTCAACTCGAGTGGACCGAGCTCCGCGGCACGGCCGATCTCTGCGGTCTCCTTGGCGATGACATCGAGGATGTTGCGGGTCCAGTCGACGGTTGTGTCGTACGCGAACCAACCTTGCCCCGCGCGGATGGCACGGCGTCGGGCAAGGCCGCTGAGTCCACCGATGATCACCGGAGGGCCCGCGGGATTAGTCGGACGTGGGTGCGCATCGATGCCTTCGAAGTCGACGTGGCGACCGTGGAACTCGGGCTCGTCCATCGACCACAGCGCGCGCATCGCGCCGATGAACTCGTCCATGCGTTCCGCACGATCCGACATCTCGACACCCATTGCTTTGAACTCGGGCTCGAGATAGCCCACGCCGACCCCCACGATCAAGCGGCCGTGGGAGATGCGGTCGATGCTGGCGAACTGCTTGGCGAGCAGGAGAGGGTGGTGGAGCGGAAGTTCGAGGATTCCGCTTCCGATCTTCAACTTCGTCGTGTTCGCGGCAAGCAGCGTCATGGCCACGATCGCGTCGAGGAACGGAAGCGTGTGGGGCATCGTGAACCATTCGGGCGGGTGGGTTGGAAGCACCACGTGCTCACCGGTCCACACCGATTCGAATCCCGCGGCTTCGGCGTATTGCGCGACCGCTACCGAGACGTCAGGGTCGGCGCAGGTGCCGAAGTTCATCGAGTACATCCCGATTTTCATGGCGCCACCGTAGCCCGACCGCGTGAGCGCGATGCCGAGGCTTCTGCAAAGCTGAGATGATGCTCGCCGACGATGACGTCACGTTTCTTCACCGGCTAGCTGACGCGGCCGACGCGGTGTCACGGCAGCACTTTCGGTCGGAGGCATTGCGAACGACCACGAAGGTCGACGGCACCCCGGTGTCCGAAGTCGATCGTGCAGTCGAAGAGGCGATGCTCGCTCTCGTTCGCGCCAAGGGCACCGATGCTGTGCTCGGCGAGGAGGTTGGGGAGCAGCCGGGCTCGTCCAACCGTCAGTGGATCTTCGACGGCATCGACGGCACGCACAACTATGCCGATGGCCGCCCGGGTTGGGGAACAATCATCGCGCTCGACGTCGACGGGGACTGGCATTTAGCGGCGTGGAGCCGGTTCACGCACGACCCTCCAGCCCCGAGCCCGTCTCCAACGGTGCAACACGGCTCTTCTTCGAGAAAGTCTTTCTCTACGTTTCAACGTCGGCGTCATCCACGACGCGAATGACGTTGATCTCACCGACCGACGCCTCCCTTTACTACGTCGATTCGGAGACCTGGCAGTCGCCGATATCCGACGCAGACATGATCCGCAACGCGACCAAGAGCGTCACGGTGTCTCGTTGCGACACCGATCTCACCGGCTACTTCGGCGGGATTCTGCTTGCGTCAGGAGCATGCGTCGAGATCAAGGTCCAAAGCGATGGAAGCGGAGACGAAACACGCGTAACCCTGCCGTTGCCCGGTCCGTGTTGACCATCGTCTGACGCGCCATATCTGTAGCTCGGCGCTAGCTACCGAGGAATTGGGCAGACCCTTTTCGCTACGTAGCCTTCCGGGGCTGCCCGGTTCGTCCGAAGCTGTTCGTTGACCGGCTGCTGGTCTCAGTCGCTAGCTCGCTGGCAGCGGATAGTCGTCGGCGTTCAGAACCCAGCCGGGACGTTCTGAGAAGTCGCGCCGGGGCGGCGCGAACACGTCGATCAACCAATGGCGCATTGCCCCGACTGCCTGACTTGTGTGAACGAGCGG
>JAENVT010000049.1 GCA_016650435.1 Ilumatobacteraceae bacterium | reverse complement strand
TCCAGCACATCCTTCGAATCGACGGCAAGCGCGTAGTGATCGATCGCACCGCGGTGGCCTTGCTTGCGCCGATCGCCGATCATGTCGCCGGCCGCGACCTCGAACACGTTGAGTGCAGCACCGCCGCCGAGATCGAGTATCGACATTCGCGGATGGTCTTCCTTGGCATCCATCTCGAAGACGAGCTGTGCCTCAAACGCGTCGCGATAGAACTGAACGGTGCGGTCCATGTCTGTCGTCAACGTTGCGACATGATTGAAACCTGAAGTAACTGGCATGTGATGACCTTTCTGCTGGGTTGCCCGACTAATCCATCGCCCCCGAACGGACTCCTGCTCCCCCATCGATGACGTAGGTCTCACCTGTGATCCACGACGCCATATCGGACGCCAGGAACGTGGCGAGATTGGCGATGTCTTGGGGCTCGCCGAGCCGCCCAGTCGGCATCGACCTCGCCAGACTTTCGCCGTAGTTGGCGACCAGAACCGACGCAAAATCAGTCTTCACCAACCCAGGGGCAATACCCACCACACGGGTGGGCCCGAGCTCGCCTCCGAGCTGTCGGGTCATGTGGATGAGGGCCGCTTTGGTGAGGTTGTAGACACCCAGTGCCCCTTCGGAACGCAGACCGCCCACAGAGGCGATGTTGATGATCACGCCGGGCTTGTCACGCATAGCTTGATCCCATGCGGCCTGACACCAGAACAGCGGACCGCGCAGATTGACCTGGAACGTCTTGTCGAACCGTCCTTCGTCGACCCCCAACGTCGGTCCGTAGTACGGGTTAGTGGCGGCGTTGTTGACGAGGATGTCGAGACCGCCGAATCGTTCGATGGTCGCGGCGACACATGCCCGGGCGGCAGCGACATCGCCGGCGTTGGCGGCGAACACAGCGGTTTTACCGGCAGCCCCGGTTTGAGCAATCTCGGCTGCGGCGATCTCGAGTTGATCCTGTTTGCGCGAGCTGAGCATGACGTTTGCCCCAGCTTCCGCCATGGACGCGGCGATCGCTCGACCGATGCCTTTCGATGCGCCCGTCACCAGCGCAACTTTGCCCTCCAGCGATATTTGCATGCCGGGAAACTAACGGGTGTCAGACTCCGCCGACGAGGCGTCACGATCGGCCTCGAGACTGACCATGACCCGGCGAATGCGCCGACCCTCTACTTCGGTCGCAGTGAAGCGCCAGCCATCCTGGCTCACGCTCTCGCCGGCCTCGGGCACATGCTCCAGCGTGCCGAAGAGGAATCCGGCGACGGTCTCCCAATGATCATCCGGCAGTCCGAGATCGAGCAGGTCGTTGAGATCGTTGATGCTCATGCCGCCATCGACCGAGTAGCTGCCATCAGGCAGTCGCTGTACTTCGAGGTCTTCCTCGTCGTGCTCATCGACGATCTCGCCGACCAACTCCTCCAGGCAGTCCTCGAGGGTGATCAAACCGGCCAACGCGCCGTACTCGTCGGCTACCAAAGCGAGATGGAACTTCTCGGCCTGCATCTCGCGCATCAGCCGGTTGACGGGCTTGTTCTCGGGTATGAAGCGGGCCGGCCGCACAAGCTCGGTGACATGGTGATCGCCCGTACCGTTGCGCTCGGCACGCATCAAGTCTTTGGTGTAAGCCAGCCCGACTACGTCGTCGTCGCCGCCCTTGCCGAGGACCGGTAGGCGGCTGAACCCGTGACCAATCGCTACGTCCAGAGCTTGCGTGACCGTCGACGAATCATCGATCGTGACAATGTCGGGCCGCGGCACCATCACCTCGCGCGCCACGGTGTCGCCGAACTCGATGATGCTCTCGATCAACTCTCGCTCTTCATGCTCGACGACTCCGTCGTCGGCTGCGGTCTCGACGATCCCCAGCAGTTCGGATTCGGTCACAAATGGGCCTTGCTGCAGACCCTTGCCGCGAACGATGACATTGGTGAGCCGGATCAACCCTCGCGAGATCATCCGCAGCGGCGGGAACGCGACCAGCGCGGAGACCGGCCGGGCGGTGGCCAGTGCGGCCTTCTGCGGATACAGAACCGCGTACGTCTTCGGTACTGCCTCGGCGAACACGAAGAACACCAACACGTTCAAGGCGACACCGGCGATGATGCCGTATGTACCCCACAGCCTGTCGGACAAGATGCCTGTCAGCGTCGCCTGCACCGTTGCGCAGATGTTGACCGTCAGCAGTAGCGGGTTGACCCAACGCTCGGGCGCACCGACAAGTTTCTTCAGCGCCTTGCCCGACTTGAAACCCTGATCGGCGAGCGATGCCGCCTTCGGCCTCGTGATCCGCGACAGGCCCATCTCTGCCACAGAGGTGAAGATCAGTACGAGCAGCAAGAAGAAGATCGCCACCAGCATCAAGAGGTCGACGTTGTTGAATGCGATCACGAGTTGGCGTGCTCCTGACGGAACGTGGCGGGCGCCGGGCCGTGCCACACGTAAGTCTCCAGCAACTCACGTTCCCGTGCTTGCATGGCAACGCGCTCGGTGTCGTCGGCATGGTCGTGACCAAGAACATGCAACACGCCATGGACGACCAGCAGTGCCATTTCGTCGTCGACCGTGCCGGCATGTTCCGGTGCCTGCCGCGCAGCCACAGCCGGGCAGATCACCACGTCGCCAAGAAGCAGCGGCATGTCGGCAGGATCGGGCGGCGCCCGGTCGGGACCACGGCTCGGCGGCTGGCCGTGTTGCACCATCTCCGCCTCGGCGGCATCGATGGGAAATGCCAGTACGTCGGTTGGCCCAGGCTTGCCCATGTAACTGTCGTTGAGTTCGGTCATCTCGCGCTCGTTGACGAACAACACCGCCAACTCGGCAAGGCCACGCACACCCTCGGCAAGCAACACGTCGAGCGCGAGCTGCTGCCAACGCTCCAGATCGACGCGGATGTCGTTCTGTTCATCGGCAACGAAGACCTCAGGGACGCCGTCGCCGCCGACGCGCTGCTGACGCCCGAGCCGGGGTCTGCCGTCGTCGCTCATTTTCGACCGGTCTTACGTTCGGCCTTGCGTTGCGCATCGCGCTCGGCTTCGCGCTCGTCTTGGCGACCATACGCGGCGACGATGTCGGCGACGATCCGATGGCGCACGACGTCGCCGGTGCCGAGTCGTACGAAGGCGAGTCCTTCGATGTCGGCGAGCGTGCGTTCGAGGCCGAGCAATCCGCTTCGACCATCGGGAACATCGACCTGGGTGGTGTCGCCGGTGACGACGACCTTCGAGCCGAAGCCGATGCGGGTGAGGAACATCTTCATCTGCTCCGGCGTCGCGTTTTGCGCCTCGTCGAGGATGATGAAACTGCTGTTCAGGGTGCGGCCGCGCATGAAGGCCAACGGCGCGACTTCCACGGCTTGACGCTCGAGCAGTCGCTGTGCACCTTCGGGCTCGACCATGTCGTACAGCGCGTCGTACAGCGGCCGAAGGTAGGGATCGATCTTGGCCATCAGGTCGCCAGGCAAGAAGCCCAACCGCTCGCCGGCCTCGACCGCTGGACGGGTGAGGATGATCCGCTGCACCTGCTTCGTCTGCAGTGCCTGGACCGCCATCGCCACTGCCAGCCAACTCTTGCCGGTACCGGCCGGACCGAGACCGAACGTGATGACGTTGTTTCGTATCGCGTCGATGTAGCGCTTCTGGCCGGCCGACTTCGGCCGCACCGGCTTGCCCTTTGCGCCGCGCATGATGTCGTCGGTCAGCACCGCGCTTGGTCGCTCGTTGTCGTGGACCATTGCGATAGAACGACGCAGCATGCCCTCCTCGAGATGCTGGCCGCCCTGCAACACAACGATCAGTTCTTCGAACAGCCTGCTGACCAGTTCTGCCTCTGGACCGTCGATCGTGATCTCGTTCCCTCGCACCACGATGGTCGCTGCCGGAAAGGCTTGCTCGATCGCTCGCAGGTTGACGTCGCGTTGACCAAGCAGCGCAGGCATCAAGTGGGCACCCGGGACGATGACGCTGTACACCCCTGTCAGCGCGGTCATACGTTGTTCGGGGTCATGTCGTCGGCGCTGTCATGGGCAAGGTGGGCCCGAGATGGGACTCATTTGCCCATACGGTAGCGAACCGGACAAGTTTCCGCGGCGGTGTTCCATTTCTGGGTTCCGCTAACGCCGAACCGGTACGCCGGTCGATCGTTCTACGTGCGTCGGCTCTGGCTGGGGAGCCTCGATGTACGCAGACGTTGCTGCGAAGTCGATACAGAAGTAGCGCGAGACATCGAGCGGGACCAGCGGGGCACCGCTGACGACCATGTTGGCCAGTCGTTCCATCATCAGCGCCACGCCGCCGTCATCGCGCGGCTGGTTGATCTCCGGCGAGTCGAACACGAGCAGCACCCCCTCGGCGGCCTCTGTGCCAAGTACGTCGCGAGCCATTCTGGTGAGTGCACCCTTGGCCGCATAGCGCGGATGCACGACCACGAACAGGATGTAATGCACGGCTCCGCGCCGAGCGTGGTCGGTGAAGTGACGGTCGAAGAACGGCTGGCTGAGGTAGCGGGTCGCCGCAATATCGGTGGCGATCAACACCATCGCAACCGGCTCGTCGTCGGCCCACAGCACCCACAGCCTGTTGGTCGAGTCGGCGATGGCGTCGTCGAACTCAGAGCGGTAGAACATCTCGCGACTCGCCGATTCCTCGGCAGTCTTGCGATACGCGAGTTCGTAGAGCTCCCACAGACGTTCGAGCAAGCCACGTTCGACCACAGAATTGTGGCGGGTGACGAACATCGAGGAATTCCTACCTTTCCGGTGACTGCTCGCGCGGGGAAAACCACCCCTTGTGTAAATCGGGTTGTTCGTGTAGCCTAACGAGGCGCTTAGGACGGGGTGGGGATGCACGCTGTCCATGGTTGCAGCGGGCACGAAGACGGGCACAGGGAGGCGTATGTGAAGCGGGCGCTGGCCCCCCTCACGTGGTGGGTTATTGGAATCGGCTACACACTGGCGGTAGCCGTCATCGTGTTGCCCGTTGCGTGGCTCGGCAACGCCGCGTACGTCTGCGCCTCGCTTTTCCTGGTTCTGGCAACCTTCGTGGCCGCCCGAGTGCACCGAGTCAACCGTCGCTTCATCGCCGCAGTCGGCGCGATCGGCGGGTTCTTCGCAGCCTCCCAAATCGTCGACGGCCTCGGCGACAGCCAAATGATCACCCGCAGTTCAAACCTGCTCGGCCTGTGCGGTTCGATCTGCATCATCATCGCCCTCGTCAACATGCTCAGTGGTCGAGCCTCCGCCAACATCCGCTCGGTGATCGGCGACGCCCTGATCGTCGGCCTGGGGAGCTGGTTGATCAGCTGGGTGGCGTTGATCGAGCCGGCAATCAGAAACCGCGGAGGGTCACTGGGCGACTCCATTCTCGGCGGTGCGTACCAGCCGGCCGGCACGGTGGCGCTGTTTCTCCTCGTTCTGTTGTTGTTCTCTGGGTCCGGCACCCGGCAGGCGTCCATTTGGCTGGTCACGCTCGCGATGGCCTTCAATCTGGCCGCCGATGTCCTGTGGGCTCTCGCCGACGCAGGTCATCTCGGCGACACCGCAATCCGCGTTTCGATGGCGCTCTACGTTGCCGCCTACTTCACCGCCGCGGGCGCGTTCATCCATCCAACGGTCGTGTGGCTCAAGCGCACGGTCGACGAACCGCTGAACAACAAAGTCTTCGGACGGTTGATCCTCACCACCTCGTCGCTGATCATCCCGATCATCGCTCTTGCAGCGACAGGGCCCGCCGACCGCGTCGATGGTCTCGTTAGGTCCGTATCGGCCTTGGTTCTGGCCGGTGCCGTCACGCTGCGTGTCACCCAGGCTGTGCGCGCCAACGGCCGCACTCAGGCTGATTTGCGACTCAGCGCACAGACCGATGCGCTGACCCATTTGCCCAACCGCACGCTGCTGCTCGAACGGATCAACGACTGCTTGCGCATGGCGTGGCAATCCGACAGCCACCCGACGCTGTACTTCGTCGACCTCGATCGTTTCAAGAACATCAACGACAGCCTCGGCCATGCTGCCGGCGACGAGGTGTTGAAGATGGTTGCCATACGTCTCAGCAAAGCAGCACCGGAGCACTCCACCGTTGCCCGCCTGTCGGGCGACGAATACGTCGTGCTCGACCCCTCGACGCGCTCCCCCGGCTCGTCGCTGGCGTTGGCCGAGCGGCTGCTGTCGATCTTCCGCGAGCCGCTGCCCATCAGCCAAGGTGACGTGTTCGTCACCGCCAGCATCGGCGTCGCCTCGCTCAGTCCCAGTTCGAGCTCGTCGGCCGAAGACCTGCTGCGCCATGCCGACACCGCCATGTATCGGGCGAAGGATGCGGGTCGCAACTGTCTGGCCGTCTACGACGAATCGATGCACGAACGAGTTGCCCATCGCCTGTCCGTCGAGACCGCGCTGTACCGGGCACTCGATCGACGCGAGCTTCGCCTCTTCCACCAACCGATCCTCGATCTCGAGTCCGGCGATGTCGTCGGGTTCGAGGCGCTGATGCGATGGCAGCAGGCTGACGGCACCATGGTGTCTCCAGCCGAGTTCATCCCCATCGCCGAAGACACCGGCACGATCGTGCCCATCGGTTCGTGGGCGTTGCTCGAGGCGCTGACACAACTGCGGCACTGGATCGACGACGGGGTCTGCAGCGAATCGGCGACGATGTCCGTCAACGTCTCGCCACGGCAGTTGAGCGATCCCAACTTCCCGTCGATCGTCAATGAAGCCCTCACCCGCTCCGGCGTATCGCCGCAGTTGTTGTGGCTGGAGGTCACCGAGAGCGTGATGATCGCCGAGCCAGAACTGGCTTTGGCCACGCTGCGCAGGGTTCGCTCGCTTGGTGTGCGCATCGCCCTCGACGACTTCGGCACTGGCTACTCGTCACTGTCATTGCTGCAGAAGTTCCCGCTGCAGCGCATCAAGATCGACAGGGCGTTCGTCCACGGCGTTGCCGACAATCCAAACGACCGCTCGCTCGTGCGAACCATCGTTGCCATGGGCCGTTCACTCGGTCTCGACATGGTCGCCGAGGGCGTCGAGAGCGTCCACCAGCTGCAGGTGCTCAGCGATCTCGGGTGCACCAAGGCCCAGGGCTACCTCATCAGCCATCCCGTGCCGGCTGATGCGATGCGCAGCACCGTGGCCGCTCTCGAGCGTCTCGGCCAGTTCCCCGGCCTGCGTCCGGCACCGTCGAC
>JAENVT010000048.1 GCA_016650435.1 Ilumatobacteraceae bacterium | reverse complement strand
GGCCATGCTCCACGAAATCAACGTTGTGTCGGGCGTGACCGGACCGCCACTGCCGAAGACGGAGTCGGGCAGAACGCCGTATCGTTCGAACACGACTTCGCCACGATGAAGCACCACCATCGCCAGGCTGACGCCGTGCGGGGCATTGGCGGCGAACAGTTCGTCGGCGACTCTCGAGATCGATTCGCTCACAGCGACCACCGTATCGAGATCGGGTCGAGTGGCGTATTTCGATCCGAAGTCACCACTGTTACAACTGGTGGATAGGACGGACCCGATCATCAGCCAGTTCCACAGTCAACCCGGCTCCGCGGGCAAGACTGAGGCAATGGATGTTGCCTCGGCGCTCGGCACGTATCTCGAGATCGTCGACAAGACAGCACCGGGACTGGTCGAAGGGCTCTATGTCGTTGGCTCGTACTCGTTGGGCGATTGGCAACCTGGGCGCAGCGATATCGACATTGTGGCAATCATGGCAGAGCCTGCCAGCGACGCGGACTTCGGCTCACTGCTCACGGCCCACGCGCTACTCAACGAGGTTCAGCCGCAGCCACACATCGACGGTCCGTACCTTGCGTGGGGCGACTTGATCGCTGCGCCGGGCACCGGGCTGCACCGGCCGTGGACGCTCAGGGGTGAACTGCATCACGACGGCGATTGCTTCGAGATCAACCCGGTCACCTGGTACACACTGGCTGTCTACGGAGTCGTCGTCCGCGGACCGAGCACAGACAAGTTGAACATCTCGCACGAGGTCGAGGACCGGGTCCGGTTCGTAGTCGACAACCTGTCGACGTACTGGCGCCAGCTCGCCGCATCGGTCGTTGCCGCGTGCGAGGAGCCGGACGCGTCGTTCGACAACGCCTTGTTCGAATGGTGCGCGCTCGGCGCGTTGCGGCTGCACTACACGGCCTTCACCGGTGACGTGACCTCGAAGCGTGGCGCTGGCGAGTACGGGATCGTGGTCACGCCCGACTACATGCACGACACCATTCGAGCAGGGCTTGCCGCGCGAACACGCGGTCCGGATGAGAACGACGGTGCGGTGACGACGGCGATGATGCTGGGAGCAGCCGATGTGATCAGCTGGACGGTGAACGAGGTACGCCAGGCAACGGCGTGAAGTCGCGGTCGATCCACTTGTGACCGACATCGGGTACGGGCCCGGTGGCCAACGCAATTGCCTCGTCGATGGTGTGGGCACGCTGTGCCAACATGCGATGCGAGTCGCGCAGGAACCCGGCCGTCACCGAGTTGCACATCCAATCGAACAGCGGGCCCCAGTAGCCGTCGACGTCGAGGAACACGACAGGCTTGGCTATCAGACCAAGCTGGTTCCATGTCAGGGCCTCGGCAAATTCGTCGACGGTGCCAAACCCTCCGGGCAACACGACGAAGCCGTCGGCCAACTCGGTGAGCCGCGCCTTGCGGTCGTGCATGGTCGGCACGACTTCGAGTCGCGTGAGATTGTCGTGGGCCACCTCGGCGCGGACGAGTTGTTCGGTGATCACCCCGATCACTTCGCCGTCGGCGGCAACGGCCGCGTCGGCGACCAACCCCATCAATCCGACGTGCCCGCCGCCGTAGACCAGCCCGATACCGCGATGAGCGAGAGCGGATCCCAGCTGCTGTGCCGCCTCCCCAAACGACGGCGATGTGCCCGCATTCGATCCGCAGTACACGCAGACGCGTGTGATTGGTTCTGAACGCATACGCAAGCCTGTCACACGCGCGGGCCGACAGTCACCCCTTGTTTCGAGTGCGCTCGCCGCGCCTCACTAGCCTCGGAATCGATGCAACAGCAGCGCGAGGAACTTCAGGCGCCGGACCTTGTCGCGGAGGTATCGGCGGCCGACCTCGGCGACGCTGCCGACACCATCGCCGTTGCGGACGGTGTGATCGGCAAGGCCGTCCGTCATCTCGCCGCAAGCGGTGGGCCCGATCGCCATCAAGTGTTGGCGTACGACGTTGCCCACGCCGCAGCCCAAGTCGCCGCGTCGAGGGCAATGCTCGACTACGGGACCAAGGGTGATCTGGAGGCACGCATCACGTGTGCATTCGTCGCCGACATGCTTCACGATTTGATCACTCGACTCGCTGGTCGCGAAGCGACGTGGGGTGTGGACGACTCGTCACTGCGCGATAATCACAAGTTCCTCGACAGGTTTCGGGCGACGGCGTTCGTCGCATCACTAGCCGATCAACCGGGACCGCGGCACCTCGCCGGAGACCTCGAAATGGTTCAGGACACGTTTCGATCATTCGCCGACAACGAGATCGCTCCGCGCGCCGAAGACGTGCACCGTCACAACGGCGACGTGCCCGAAGACATCATTGCCGGCTTGGCCGAGATGGGAGCTTTCGGCCTCAGCGTTCCCGCCGAGTATGGCGGCTACAGCGAAGGCGGCGACGCAGAGTACATCGCCATGGTGGTCGCCACCGAAGAGCTCAGCCGCGGTTCGTTGGGCATCGGCGGTTCACTGATCACGCGTCCCGAGATACTCACGCGGGCACTCGTCAAGGGGGGCACCGAAGCGCAGAAGCAGCACTGGCTCCCCATGTTGGCGACGGCCGAAGTAATGGCTGCGGTTGCTGTGACCGAGCCCGACTTCGGCAGCGATGTAGCCGGTATCAAGGTCACCGCGACCCGTGCTGCGGGTGCCGACGATGCGCCGGGATATGTCATCAACGGCGTCAAGACGTGGTGTACGTTCGGAGCCCGCGCCGACGTGCTGATGCTGCTGGCGCGAACCGATCCCGACCGAGGAAAGACGCACCGTGGCCTGAGTCTGTTCATCGTCCCGAAGCCACGCGGCGACGGCCACGGATTTGAATTCACGCAAGCTGCCACGGCCAACGGCTCCGTAGGGAAGATGGAGGGTCGCCCGATTGACACCATTGGGTACCGCGGCATGCACAGCTACGAGATCGCTCTCGACAATTGGTGGGTTCCCGCGGAGAACCTGATCGGTGAAGCGGATGGACTTGGAAAAGGCTTCTACTTTCAAATGGAAGGCTTCGAGAACGGTCGACTTCAGACGGCAGCACGGGCTATCGGCGTGATGCAAGCGGCGTATGAGGCCGCGTCGGAATATGCGAACAATCGAACCGTCTTCGGCTCACTGATCGCAGAATATGAACTGACCCGCGTCAAGCTCGGCAGGATGGTCGTTCTGATCCAGGCGGCGAGGCAGTTCAGCTACCACGTGGCGACCTTGATGGCCAAGGGCGAAGGGTCGATCGAGGCAAGCATGGTGAAGGCTTACGCATGCAGGGCTGCCGAGTGGGTCACCCGAGAAGCAATGCAAATCCACGGCGGCTACGGCTACGCCGAGGAGTATTCGGTAAGTCGACTCTTCGTCGATGCGCGGGTCCTGAGCATTTTCGAAGGCGCCGACGAGACATTATGTTTGAAGGTCATCGCCCGTAAATTGTGCAATACTTAACAGTTCGACCTATAACTAGTCGTCGTACCGTCGTAGACTGTAAAGCTCATGACGCTCGACCAAAGGGACGGTTCGGCGGGGCTCAGGAGCCTACGCGGCGCGGTTGGCGCGACGGTCGTATTCACCGCGCTCTCGCTCTTGGGCCTCGGTATCGGTTGGGCATGGCTGTTCCAACGCACATCGCAGAGTTCCGCCGTCGACGACGCCGGTCGATACGGCGCACTCAGCGGGCGCGCTGCGCTTGCCCCATTCATCACTGACGACCTGCTCACAGGGAGCAAAGAGGCAATCGACAAGGTTGCTATCGCCGGGCGGGCACTGATTGAGGACGGCGGCGCGACGCATGTCAAGATCTGGTCGGTCCAGGGACGAATATTGTGGGCCGACGAGGATCAACTGATCGGGCGCACGTTCGCGTTCGAGGGTGACGAGTTGAAACTGCTGCACGGCGAAGGGGTGCTGGCCAACCTCAGCAAGCTCGACGGGGCCGAGAACCAGTTCGAGATCGAGGCCGGCGAGAAGAGCCTGCTGCAGGTGTACTTCGGCTGGAAAACCGTTACCGGAACCCCGATGGTCGTCGAGACGTACTATCCGTCGAGGCTCGTCGACGACCGTGCCTCCGAGCAGCGACGCAGCTTCTTGCCACTATTGCTGGGCGGGCTCGGCCTGCTGATCGTTGCCCAGCTTCCCCTCGCCAGAGCGCTGACCCACCGCCTGAAGAGATTGCAAGCGGAGCGAGAAGACCTCCTCGAACGCGTCATCGATTCCAGCGATCTGGAGCGCCGCCGGATCGCCGCCGAGGTACACGACGGTGCCGTCCAAGAACTGATCGGCATCACGTTCAGCCTCTCGGCCGCAGCCGACGAAGCACCCGCGCCGATGAACGAGCGCCTCGGTGGATTGGCCGTCGCGACACGCCACACCGTGCGCAGCCTGCGTTCGTTGCTCAGCAGCATCTACCCGGTTGAGGTGCCCGAAAGTGGTTGGGCGGCCGGCCTCGACGAGATCATCAACGCGCTTCGTCAACGTGGCGTGGCTGTGTGCGTCGATGTGCCGGAGGCTCGACTGTCGCCCGCCAATGAGCTTTTGTTGCTGCGGGTCGCGCGCGAGGCGTTGCGCAACATCGATGCCCACGCCCATGCGTCGCATGTCGACATCACAATGACCAAGAACGGCAAGGCGGTGAAGTTACTGATCGCCGACAACGGCATCGGTTTCGACAGAGAAATGGCGATATCGCAACGGCAGGTTGGCCACCTCGGCCTGCAACTTCTTCGCGATCTGTCCGCAGACATGGGCGCGGTGCTCACTGTCGACTCCACTCCTGGGTCGGGAACCAAACTGCACCTCAAGTTGGAGGAGAATCGATGATTCGCATCGTGGTGGCGGACGACCACTCGTTGGTCCGAACGGGACTATCTCAGCTGCTCGACGCCCAGGCTGACCTCGAGGTTGTCGGATTGGCTTGCGATGGCCGAGAGGCAGTGCAGATGGCACGCGGACTGACTCCCGACGTCGTGCTGATGGACCTACAGATGCCCATCGTCGATGGGATCACAGCCATCGGCCTTCTTGCGGCCAGCAACCCCGAGATCGCAGTGATCGCACTCACGACTTTTCAGGAGCCACAACAGGTCACTGCGGCGCTGGCCGCTGGGGCACGTGGTTATCTGGTCAAAGAACTGGAGCCGGAAGTCTTGGTTGCCGGCATCCGCGCTGCTGTCAACGGTGGCGCTCCACTGAGCCCGTCGGTTGCAGCACAACTGATACGTAAATCCTCGAGCCAACCCAACTCAGGCGCGTCGCTGACTCAACGCGAGCGGCAGATCTTGCGGCTCATCGTTGGCGGCCAGAGCAACAAGCAGATTGGTCGCGAACTCGGCATCAGCGAGAAGACGGTGAAGTCGCACTGCGGCCGCCTCTTTCAGCGCATCAACGTGTCCGACCGTACGCAGGCTGCGGTGTGGGCAACCAAGCACCTGCCTCCCGACGACGACTGACACGCCCTCCAGGGACAACGGCCACCCGACTGTTCGTCCCATTTCATTGCGTCCTCCCCTTGGTCAGGCGCTAGGGCCGTGCGACGTCTGCCATCGTCATGAGACGATGAACCGACACGGCGTAGGTGACAGCGGGGCACGGCTCTCTGTCCCACGTCGACCAGCGCTCGGCCAGTTCGAGACCAGCGGCGCCACACAGCTGGTCGTACTCGTCAAGGCTCAAGGGCGCATCGCCGTGGGCCAGCTGAAAGCCGGCGACAAGCAAACCGTCAGGCTCGAGGTGTGCAGCAGCGTTACGGATGATCGCGGCGCGATCGTCGGCTCGACAGAAGATCATCACGTTGCCAGGCATTGCCACGATGTCGAAGCAACGGCCGAGCTTCATCGTCGCCAGGTCGTCGAGCAGCCAGCGAATCGACGGCTGCGACCGCCTGGCAAACTCCAATAGATCATCGTCGAGATCGACGCCGACGACATCAAGCCCACGTGCGGCCAGCTCAATCGCCACCCGTCCCATTCCGCATCCGGCGTCGAGCACGCTGCGCGGATGCAGCGATTCGATGAAGTCGGCCTCACCGTGCGGCGATGTGCCCGTTGCTTCGAGTCGTCGCCATCGCGAGTAGTACTCCTCGAGGTCGGTCGCTGCCCTCCATCGAGACCACTGGTCGCTGACACGATGCGCGTCGTCATGGCTCACGAGCTTCGACCAACCAGCTCAGCGAGACTGCTGATGCGTTCGAAGTCGCCGTTGGGATGGTCGTCGTACGGATCGAGCAGGACCGGATGCAGTCCGGCAGCACGCGCTGCGCCGATGTCCATCGTCACCGAGTCACCGACGTACGCGACGTCGTGCCGTTCGATCCCTTCGAAGAACGGCAGCGCATGTTCGAAGATCAACGGGTCGGGCTTGGCCACCCCGACGACATGGCTGTCGACCACGACGCGCACGGGCACACAGTCGCCGTCGCCTGCTTGGCACACACCGCTTCTCGACAACACCTCGGCGATCTGACCACTGGCATTCGACACCACACCGACGGGCACACCAGCCGCTGACATCGCCTTCAGCGCAGCGATACTTTCGGGTATCGGCCATCTCCACAGATAGGCGCTTCGCGTCCGGTGCAGCAACTCGGCAGCGGCATCGATGTCGCGGTCGGGCACACCGATGCTGTGCACATACGAGTGGTTGTACTCATCCCAAAACGCCTCACCGCTCCCGGCCGCCGATTTCGCAGCCATGCCCGCGTAGTGCGCCCGGCGGTGCGCCCCCACGGACGAATCGCCGCCGTAGTACGCCAGTAACGGCCCGAGCACTGTCGGGTCAGGGAGAACCAGCACTCCGCCGGCATCGAGCAGGATGGCCTTGAAGCGCGCGGTCACCGGACCATCATGCCTGTTTCGCCCCCGCCTCCGTCGACACCTACCCTTGCACGCGTGCGCAGCGCCAAAGACTTCTTCAAACCACTTGCCGTCGGTGCCCCGGAGCCGGTGCGTGACATCCCCTTCCGACCGAGTCGTGTCATCCACTTCTTTCCCCCGCACATCGACAAGGTCGTCGCCAAGTTGAGCGAGGTCATCCCGACCGTCGACATTCTGCTTGGCAATCTCGAGGATGCGATCCCGATGGCCGACAAAGAAGCTGCTCGCTCTGGTCTCGTCGACGTGGCTCGCACCGTCGAGATGGGCGACACGCAACTGTGGACGAGAGTCAACAGCCTCGACTCGCCGTGGGGCCTCGACGACATCGTCACGCTGGTCACCGAGATCGGCGACAAGCTCGACGTGATCATGGTCCCGAAGGTTGAGGGTCCCGAAGACATCCACTATGTCGATCGCCTGTTGGCGCAACTCGAAGCCAAGGCCGGACTAGGTCGTCCCATCCTCGTGCACGCCATTCTGGAAACGGCGCGCGGCGTAGCCAACGTCGAGGAGATTTGTGCGGCGTCTCCGCGCATGCAGGGCCTGTCGTTGGGCCCGGCGGACCTCGCAGCCGATCGCCGGATGAAGACGACGCGCGTCGGCGGCGGCCATCCGGACTACATCGTGCGCAGCGATCCCGATCCGACACAACCGGACGCAGCTCGGCCCACGTTTCAGCAAGACCTGTGGCACTACACGTTGGCGCGAATGGTCGACGCCTGCGTGACCTTCGGGTTGCTGCCGTTCTACGGGCCGTTTGGCGACATCAAGGACACCGTGGGTTGCGAAGACCAGTTCCGCAACGCGTACCTGCTCGGTTGCGTCGGAGCCTGGAGTCTGCACCCGGTACAGATCGAGATCGCCAAGCGAGTGTTCAGCCCGCGACCAGCTGACGTCGCCCAGGCGCAACGCGTCATTGACGCGATGGGCGATGGGACGGGCGCGATCATGCTCGACGGAAAGATGGAGGACGACGCATCGGTCAAACAATGCACGGTCGTTGTTGAGCTCGCCCGACAACTTGCAGAGCGAGATCCCCAACTCGCCGCGGCGTACGGGTTCACGTCGTGACCGACCTCCGACCGAGGCGGTCGGCGTTGTACATGCCCGCTGCCAACGAGCGTGCCCTCGAGAAGGCCAAGACGCTGCCTGCGGATTCCATCATCTTCGATCTCGAAGATGCCGTCGCCCCCGACGCGAAGGAATCGGCCAGGGTTGCGGCCTGCGCCGCGGCGGCATCTGCCGCGTATGGCCGGCGCGAGTTGACGATCCGCTGCAATGGCCTCGACACACCGTGGGGGTCGGGGGATCTGGCGGCAATCGCCGTCTCGACCGCGGCAGCCGTGGTCGTACCAAAGGTCAGCTCTGTGGCCTACCTCGACGAGGTGTCGCGACAACTCGACAACGCCGGCGCCCCTGCCGCTATGACCGTATGGGCGATGATCGAAACACCGACAGCGATATTCGACGTTCGGGCTATCGCCGCACACCCGCGCGTCTCGGTGTTGGTGATGGGGACCAACGATCTCGCACGAGAACTGCGCGCTCCCTTGGCCGCCGGTCGTCGCGCCCTGCTCCCCCACCTGGCAACGGCGGTGCTAGCAGCACGCGAGGCCGGCAAGGCAATCCTCGATGGTGTCTACAACGACCTGAAGAACCTCGACGGCTTCGCCGAAGAATGTGCTCAAGGCGTCGAGTTCGGCTTCGACGGTAAGACGCTCATTCATCCCGGGCAGATCGAGATCGCCAATCAGGCCTGGGCGCCGTCGACCACCGACATCGAGCAGGCGCGGCGAATCATCACCGCGTTCGACGAGGCGGTCACCGACGGGCGTGGCGTTGTGACCGTCGAGGGTCGGATGATCGAGAACCTTCATGTCGCCAACGCACAGCACACTCTTGCCCTCGCCGAGGCAATCGCCACGCTCGGCTAGTTGGGCGCCACGGGCAATTGTTCGGGTACAAAGTGCTGTCTGTACGCCATTGACTGTATCGAATACGATGAGTGAATGACCGTGCTCGACACTCACCCCGAGAATGCGTTCGCCAACGATCGCTCCCACGTTTTCCACTCGTGGAGCGCGCAGGGCGCATTGAACCCGATGGTGGTCGAAGGCGCCGAGGGCAGCTACTTCTGGACCCAGGACGGCAACCGCTATCTCGACTTCTCCAGTCAACTCGTCAACGTCAACATCGGGCATCAACATCCCAAGCTGATCGCAGCAATCAAGGAGCAGGCCGACCGGTTGTGCACCGTGGCGCCGTTCCACGCCAACGATGCCCGCAGCGAAGCAGCACGGCTGATCTGCGAAGTTGCTGCCGAAAAGATCGAAAGCAGCCACCTCAACATGGTGTTCTTCACCAACGGTGGAGCCGAGGCGACCGAGAACGCAGCTCGCATGGCCAGACTGCACACCAACCGGCTCAAGGTGCTCTCGCACTACCGCAGCTATCACGGCGGCACCAACGGGGCGATCTCGATGACCGGCGACCCGCGCCGCTGGGCCAGCGAGCCAGGGATGCCTGGTGTCGTCAAGTTCTGGGGACCATATGCGTATCGAAGCGCATTCCACTCGACCAGCGAGGCCGAGGAATGCGAGCGCGCCCTGGCCCATCTCGATGACGTGTTGATGGTCGAAGGCGCCCAAACCGTTGCCGCGATCATCATCGAAACAGTCGTCGGCACCAACGGCATCCTCGTACCGCCCGACGGCTACCTGCAGGGCATCCGCGATCGTTGCGATCGAGACGGCATTGTGATGATCTGCGACGAGGTCATGGCTGGCTTCGGGCGTTGCGGCGAGTGGTTCGCCTTTCAGAAGTGGGGCGTGCAGCCGGATCTGGTGTGCTTTGCCAAGGGTGTCAACTCCGGGTATCTCCCACTGGGCGGCGTCGTCATCAGTCAGCACATTGCCGACACCTTCCGCGACCGGGCGTTCCCCGGCGGGCTGACCTATTCGGGGCACCCGTTGGCGTGCGCTTCAGCGGTCGCCAGCATCAACATCTTCAAAGAAGAAGGCGTTGTCGAGCATGCCCGCATGCTGGGCACCGATGTCATCGCCCCGGGACTCGAGAAGCTGCAGGCGAACCATCCGAGCATCGGCGAGGTTCGTGGTCTCGGGGTGTTCTGGGCGCTCGATCTCGTCACCGATCGGGCAACGCGTCAGCCGCTCGTGCCATACAACGCGTCGGGTGCCGACGCCAAGCCGATGGGCGATCTGGCCTCGGCGTGCAAGCAGCGCGGGCTCTGGCCGTTCACACATTTCAATCGACTGCACGTCGTTCCACCGTGCACTGCCACCGTCGACGAGGTCACCGACGGACTCGCCGTCCTCGATGAAGCCTTGACCGTCGCCGACTCGTTCTATACCGGCTGAATCGGCCCGCCCATGTGGCGCAAACCGGGTCGTACCGGCGCAATCCTCTACGCGGTTTTGGCAGCCGTGATCGGATCGGGCACGGCCCTTTTCAGCAGACTCGAGATCGAGCGGCAACGCGGGCGACGCGAAGCAGCTCGCACACTTCCCAACGGTCCGATCATCGTGATCTCCAATCACACCAGCTATGCCGACGGTGTGTTGCTGGCCCTGGCGTGCCGCCGCATGGGCAGGTCGCTGCGTCTGTTGGCGACCTCGGGTGTGTTCAGCGCGCCGGTGCTCGGCACCGTCGCCCGCAGGCTCGGTTTCATCAAGGTCAAGCGTGGTGCCGCCGACGCGGCAACGTCGCTCGATGAAGCTGCCCACGCGCTTGCCGAGGGCGAGGCCGTCGGAATCTTCCCCGAAGGCCGGCTCACGCGTGATCCGATGATGTGGCCGGAGCGAGCCAAGACCGGTGCGGTGCGGCTGGCGCTGCGCACTGGAGCGCCGATCGTGCCGGTGGCGATGGTCGGGGGGCATCGGGTCATCAGTCGGCACCGCGTCGTGCCGAACCTGCTGTTGAACGTGATTCGCCGGCCGAAGGTCGACACCCGCATCGGCGCGTCCATCGACGTTCGCCGGTTGATGAACATCGGCCCGGTGACCGAGCCAACCGCCGACGAGGTTCGCCTCGCCGCCGACCTGGTGATGAGCCGACTGGTGGCCGTGGTCGGCGAACTGCGCGGCGAACGTGCGCCAGATCCTCACGGAGTCCAGCGCACCCCCGACTGACCGGGCCCCCCTGCTCGGGCGCGATGTGAGCACTGCCACTTCCGAAATCGCGCCCAACCAGGTTCACCGGGCGCGATATGAGCACTGCCACTTCCGAAATCGCGCCCAACCAGGTTCACCGGGCGCGATGTGAGCACTGCCGCTTCCGAAATCGCGCCCAACCAGCGGTGAGTTAGCTGACAGCCCAGGTGCCGTTGCCGCGCAGCAGCGTGGCGAGATCGCCGGGGCCACGCTTCGACGATGCCTCAGCGATCTGGCGACCGACCGACATGCCGTAGTCGGGACGTTCGACCGAGCGGAAGACTCCGAAGGTCGTCGCCGAGTGATCGTCGTGCGACAACCGCGCGAGCGCGAAGGCCAGGCCAGGGTCGTCTCGGTGGGCGTCGTGCACCAGAATCGCTTCCGCGCCGACATCGGCGACCTCGACGATTCGCAGCTGACCGTCGGTGCCCATGACGACACCCTTGTGTCCGTCTGTACCGAAGATGATCGGCTCGCCGTGACGGAGATCAATCATCATCTCGTCGCGGACCTGACGTCGGATGACGTCGTCGAAAGCGCCATCGTTGAACACGTTGCAGTTCTGGAAGATCTCGACGAACGACGAGCCCTTGTGGTCGTGGGCCTGGCGGAAGATCTCCATCATGTGCTTGCGGTCGAGGTCGTGAGTACGGGCAACGAAACTGGCCTCGGCACCCAACGCGACAGACAGCGGGTTGAACGGCGGGTCGACGGATCCGTACGGGGTGCTCTTGGTGACCTTGCCCACTTCCGACGTCGGCGAGTACTGGCCCTTGGTGAGTCCGTAGATGCGGTTGTTGAACAACAAGATGGTGAGGTTGACGTTGCGCCGCAGGGCGTGGATCAGGTGGTTGCCACCGATCGACAAGCCGTCGCCGTCGCCGGTGACCACCCACACATCAAGATCGGGCCGAGCAACGGCGAGACCGGTGGCAATGGCCGGCGCACGTCCGTGGATGCTGTGCATGCCGTACGTGTTCATGTAGTACGGGAACCTGCTGCTGCAGCCGATGCCACTGATGAACACGGTGTTCTCGGGGGCGATGCCGAGATCGGGCATCAGCTGCTGAACAGCCAGCAGGATGCCGTAGTCACCGCAGCCGGGGCACCAGCGCACCTCTTGGTCGCTGGTCCAGTCTTTCTTCGTCGTGATCGGCACCAGGGTGTCGCTCATTTCAACGCTCCTTCGATGGCATCTTCCAGTTCGCGTGCCGTGAATGGCAGGCCTTGAACCTTGGTGACCGGCTTGGCGTCGACCAGGTACTCGGCGCGCACGATGCGGCACAGTTGACCGAGGTTGAGCTCGGGCACGATCAGCCGCGGGTATCGCTTCAAGATGTCGCCAAGGTTCGGTGGCAACGGGTTGAGGTGGGTGAGATGAACCCATGCGACCTTCAGGCCTCGGCGGCGCGTGCGCTGCACGGCGGCGTCGATGGCTGCCCACGTCGATCCCCAGCCGAGCACGCAAACATCGGCGTCGTCGACATCGCCCACGGCCACCGCAGGCGGAATGTCGTTGGCGATGCCAGCAATCTTGGCTGCCCGCAGGAAAACCATCCGCTGGTGGTTTTCCGGCGTGTAGTTGATGTCACCGCGGCCATCTTCCTTCTCGAGTCCGCCGACGCGGTGCATCAAGTGAGGCGTGCCGGGAATCGCCCACGGCCTGGCAAGGGTTTCGGGATCGCGCAGGTACGGCCAGAACTCTTGCGTGCCGTCCTCGTTGGTGTGATTCAGCTCCGTAGCGAACGGCACGGAAATATCGGGCAGCGAGGCGATGTCGGGCAGGCACCACGGCTCGCTGCCGTTGGCGATGTAGCCATCGCTGAGCAGGATGACCGGCGTGCGGTACTTCAAGGCGATGCGTGCGGCCTCGATCGCAGCGTCGAAGCAGTTGGCCGGGCTGTAGGCGGCAATCACCGGAAGCGGTGCCTCGCCGTGACGGCCGTAGATCGCGATGTTGAGATCGGCGGCCTCGGTCTTGGTAGGCAGGCCGGTTGAGGGCCCGCCACGCTGCACGTCGATGAGAATGAACGGCAACTCCAATGAGACAGCCAAGCTGGTGGTCTCGCTCTTCAAGGCGACACCCGGACCACTTGTGGCAGTGACACCG
>JAENVT010000047.1 GCA_016650435.1 Ilumatobacteraceae bacterium | reverse complement strand
GCGCAGGGCATGTACATCTCCTTCGCCGGCTTGCCTGCGTCAGAGCTGATCAAGGCCGGCGGCGCTGGTGCGAAGTTCGTGAATGACTTCAAGACCAAGTTCGGACATGATCCGGCCTCGGCCTATGCCATTTACGGTGCTGCCGCGCTGCAGTACATCATGGCGTCCATCGCCGCATCCGACGGAACCCGCAAGGGTGTTCGCGACGCTGCCTTCTCGGGCAAGATCACGATCCCCGCTGACAAGTCGGTCATCGGTAAGGAATTCAGCATTGACTCGACGAGCGGCGACGTGACCGTCCGCGACATGTCGATCCAGCTGATGAAGGGCAACGTCGAGACCTTCCTGAAGGCTTGGCCGCTCGCCTGATCAGACTGAGCTAAGTTAGTTTCATTCATTGAGACTGGGGTGGCCCTTTCGGGGGCCGCCCCAGTTCATACCGGGGGGTATAATTGTCTACTGTTCCAGTAGCGCTCAGGCGTCGAAAGCCGCTGACGCCATTTCAGATCTTGAGTTACGCCGTCCTGGTGATTGCTGCTCTCGTCGTCGTCTTTGCATTCATCGATGGCCCGAAGACGTTCACTCAGGTCTTGGTCATCGGGTTGTCCAACGGAGCGCTGTACGCGTTGATTGCGCTCGGATACACGATGGTCTACGGCATCATCGAGTTGATCAACTTCGCTCACGGCGATCTGTTCATGATGGGCTCTGTGCTTGCTGCGATCTTCATGGAGGATCGCCTCAACCAGACAAAGTCGTCACCGAAGGCCTGGTTGCTCCTCGCAGTCGTGATGTTGGCGGTGATGGCGTTGTGCGCGGCGATCAATGTGACCATCGAGAAGCTGGCGTACCGGCGCCTGCGAAACGCGCCGAAGTTGGCGCCGCTGATCACTGCCGTCGGTGTCAGCTTCATCCTGCAGAACATCGGCATCCTGATGAACGGATCGGCGCCGCATTCGCGAATCAGTGTGCTGCCACAATCCTCTCTGCACATCGGATCCATTCAGATCCGCGTCAAGTACATCATCGTGATCGGCATCACCATCCCGTTGCTGCTGCTGATGACGTGGATCGTGCAGAAGACAAAGGTCGGCAAGGCAATGCGCGCAACCGCTCAGGACCGCGATGCCTCACTGCTGATGGGCATAAATGTCGACAAGATCATCTCCTACGTGTTCGCCCTCGGCGGTGCCCTTGCCGGCGCGGCGGGCACCATGTTTGTGCAGGTCAACGGCCAGACTCGCTACGACGCCGGGTTTCGTCTTGGCCTGATTGCCTTCACCGCGGCCGTGCTCGGCGGCGTCGGCAACCTGCTCGGCGCGGTGATCGGCGGTGTGCTGATCGGTGTCATCCAATCACTCAATGACAGCGCCCTCGGGTTCTTCCCTGGTCAGAAATGGACTCAGACGGTGCTGTTCGGCATCCTGATCCTGATGATCATCTTCAGGCCCGCTGGAATATTCGGCAAGCGTCAGCAGGAGAAGGTGTAGCCATGGTTTGGATCACCGCATTGATTCTTTTGCTAGCCGGGGGTGCAGGCCTCTACTTCATCGGACATTTGGCTCCTGTCAGGGCTGCTCTCGGCGGGGCCAGCATGGCGTTGGCCTTCGTCCTGCCCCACCTGTGGTTCACGAAGGAAACTGACGGCTACCTGCCTTTGTTCACAATCGTCCTCTGCGCGGTGTACGCGCTGTTCGCGCTCGGTCTCAACATCGTTGTGGGGTTCGCCGGTTTGCTCGACCTCGGGTACGTCGCGTTCTTCCTGGTTGGTGCATATGTCGGCGCGTGGTTGATGTCGGACTTTGCCGTCAACGTCTCCACGGGCTGGAGAACCATCAACATCCACTTCCTCGATGCGGCGAGCCACAAGATTCCCGGCATCCACCTGTCGTTCTGGATCGTCGTCGTCGTCGCCGGCATCGTTGCCGCGGCTGCCGGTGTCGTCATCGGTGTGCCGACGCTGCGCTTGAGTAGCGACTACCTGGCCCTCGTCACGCTGGGCTTCGGCGAGATCCTGCCCGAGGTCTTCCGCAACAGCGACGACGTTCCCCCGGGCCACCTCAACCTGACCAACGGCACAAAGGGCATCGGGCCTGTCGACCGGGTCGGGATGGGCTTCCTCAACTACATACCCGGCATTCCGAAGACGATCGTCTCCAGTGACTATCGAACCAAGTACTACGTAATTCTCGCCTTCTGTGGCTTGTTCGTGTGGGTGTCGGTGAAATTGCGCGACGGTCGTCTGGGTCGGGCGTGGATGGCTATCCGCGAAGACGAACTGGCGGCCAGCTTGATGGGTGTGCCATTGATGCGCACCAAGCTGTGGTCGTATGCGGTGGGTGCAGTAGCCGGCGGAGTTGGCGGCGCGTTCTACGCAACCATCGTCGGCACGGTCAACGTCGACACGTTCACGTTTTCATTCTCGATCATTGTGCTGTGCGCCGTGATCCTCGGCGGCATGGGCAACGTCTGGGGCGCAATTCTCGGCGCCGTGGTCATCACCTGGTTCAACTACACCGGCCTCACTTACATCGGCGCCAAGATCAACAAGGCCGCTCCCGACGGCAGTTACTTTGCCAATTTCAACTTCATCAACCTGCAGTTCGGTTTGTTCGGGCTCGTGCTGGTGTTGATGATGTTGTTCCGCCCCGACGGTTTCATTCCTGCGGCCAGATCGAAACAGGTCAAGAAGGCCGAGCAGCAAGTACTGCAAAGCCAGGAGGAAGTTTTGGGAGACCATCCGACGCTCACAGCTGGAGTTGGTGACGCATGACAGATCTACTGCTCGACGCCCGTGAAGTACGAGTGCAGTTCGGTGGTCTGACCGCCGTCAACGACGTCGACTTCAACATTCCAATCGGTGCGATCGTTGCGCTCATCGGACCAAATGGGGCCGGCAAGACCACGTTTTTCAACGTCCTCACCGGGCTCTACACGCCGACACAGGGCCACGTCGACTTCGACGGGCGCTCGGTGCTCGGTGTGCCGCCGCACGCCATCGCCGCCCGTGGCATGGCGCGAACCTTTCAGAACATCCGCCTCTTCGGCGCGATGACTGCTGCAGAGAACGTGATGGTGGCCATGCATCCACATCTGCGCAGCGGCGTTGCATCGACCATCCTGCGTCTACCGAAACAGCGACACGAAGAGCGTGATGCGCGCAACACCGCGAAAGAGCTGCTCGAGTTCGTCGGCATTGGCGGTACAGACGAAGAGTTCGCCAAGAACCTGCCGTACGGTGACCAGCGCCGCCTCGAGGTCGCTCGTGCTCTGGCCCTGCGGCCGAAGCTGCTGTTGCTCGACGAGCCGACGGCAGGCATGAACCCACAGGAGTCGGCGGCGTTCACCGCGTTCGTGCACCGCGTGCGCGACGAGCGGCAGATCACGATCCTGTTGATCGAACACGACATGAAGGTGGTCATGGGCACTGCCGAGCGGATCACCGTTTTGGAGTACGGCGCCAAGATCGCCGAGGGCACGCCGGCAGAGATTCGTGCCGACCATCGTGTCATCGAGGCATACCTCGGCAAGTCGGCAACGGAAGGCGCAGCATGACATTTACCGATGTGACTCACCCCTCGGCACGCGCCGCCGGTCGCGAACCGATGCTGACGGTCGACGACATCCACGTGTTCTACGGCAACATCGCCGCGGTCAAAGGAATCTCGCTGACCGTCTACCCCGGCGAGATCGTGACGTTGATCGGCGGCAACGGCGCCGGCAAATCGACCACGATGCGCACGATCTCCGGGCTGCTCAAGCCAAAACGTGGCGAGATTCATTTCGAAGGTCAGCGGGTGTCGGGCTTGAAAGGGCATGAGGTTGCACAACGCGGTATCGCCCAGAGCCCAGAAGGCCGACGGATCTTCCCGCGCATGACGGTGACCGAAAACCTCGAACTTGGGGCGTTCCTGCGGACCGACAAGGCCGCTATCGCCGTGGATATGGAACGAGTCTTCGAACTGTTCCCACGATTGAAAGAACGCATCACGCAGAAGTCAGGCACGTTGTCGGGTGGCGAGCAGCAGATGTTGGCCATGGGCCGCGCCCTGATGGCTCAACCGCGGTTGCTGCTGCTCGACGAGCCGTCCATGGGGCTGGCGCCGGTGTTGGTCGACAGTGTCTTCGAGACGATCCGCAAGGTCAACGAGCAAGGCACGACGGTGCTGCTGGTCGAACAGAACGCGCTCGTTGCCCTCAACATCGCCGACCACGCATACGTGCTCGAGACCGGTCACATCACCCTCGAGGGGCCGGCGAACGAGCTGGCCCACAACGACGAAGTGCGCAAGGCGTACCTCGGCGAGGACTAGAGGCCAACTTGCTTGTCAGCGGTTCTTCACCGCCATCAGGCAGGCCAGTTCGTAGACCGTGGTTGCCGCGGCGAGCGATGTGATCTCGGCGTGGTCGTATGCCGGCGCGACCTCGACGACATCTCCCGACACGAGGTTCATGCCCGCCAGGCCGCGCAGGATCATCACCAGTTCGCGGCTGGTCATCCCGGCGATCTCGGGTGTGCCGGTGCCCGGTGCGTGGGCCGGGTCGAGCACGTCGATGTCGATCGACAGAT
This sequence comes from Ilumatobacteraceae bacterium, assembly GCA_016650435.1. The sequence goes on along the minus strand of JAENVT010000047.1, from coordinate 1,206 downwards.
ACAACGGACGATCGCCGACTCGGGCGCGAATGCGTTGCGCGACCGCGTCGACTCCCAGCCGCTGAATGTCGTCGCAGCTGATCATCGAGAAACCCAACGCGGCGTCGTCGACGTAATCGGAGGGGGAATAGATCGGTCCGCGGATGCCGACGTGCATCGATGCCTCGGTGTCGAACAAGCCTTCTTCGGCAGCACGCCGGAACGGGGTGCCATGGGTGAAGCGTTCGCCGAAGTACACGTCCCACGTGTCGAGGTGTGCATCGAAGTGCACCAGCGCGACCTTGCCGAAACGGCGATGCATCGCCTTCAACAACGCATAGGCGATGGTGTGGTCACCGCCGATGGTGATCAGACCGTCGACAGGATGAGGGCCTTCTGCGGGGCCGAGCAACTCGCCGGCCCGCGCCTCGATCGCGGCCAATGACTCAGCGATCGAATACGGGTTGCAGGCGACGTCGCCGGCATCGGCGAACTGCAGGTTGGCGAACGGTTGCACATCGAACTGCGGGTGGTATTGCGGACGGAGAGCCCGAGATGCCTGGCGCACAGCCATCGGACCGAAGCGGGCACCGGGTCGGAAGCTGACACCTCCATCGAACGGTGCGCCGAGTATCGCGACATCACAGCGACCGACGTCGCGTAGCTCCGGCAGGCGCACGAACGTCGCGGACCCTGCATAGCGCGGCATCGTGGTGGCAGCGACGGGTTGGATCGGAGCGGGCTGATCGGTCACACTCAGAGACTGTATGGCCTTGGACCAATCGCTCCCCGATCGCGCTGAGGTGGTCATCATCGGCGGCGGGGTGATGGGTGCCAGCGCGGCGTTCCACCTCGCCGAAGGCGGCGTCACCGACGTGCTGCTGCTCGAGGCCGATCAACTGTCGTGCGGCTCGACGTCGAAGTCGGCGGGCGGTGTTCGCTTGCAATTCTCCGACGAGATCAACATTGCCTTGGCGTTGCGATCGATGGACGCCTTCGAGAGGTTCGCCGAACGGCCGGGCGCCGAGATCGGTCTGCAACAGGTCGGCTACCTGTTCTTGCTCACCGATCCCGCCGACGTCACTGCCTTCGAGACGAACACTGCGTTGCAGAACTCGATGGGGGTGCCGAGCCGAATGATTTCGGCTGCCGAGGCCGGGCAGTTGTCGACGCTCGCCAACGTCGACGACGTGTTGGCTGCTTCGGTGTGCATGCGCGACGGCCATG
>JAENVT010000046.1 GCA_016650435.1 Ilumatobacteraceae bacterium | reverse complement strand
TTCTCAGCGGCGAGGATGAACGGTACTTCGTTGGCAAAACTGCCCAGCCAATCGATCCGGTTGATGAGCGTGGTCACTTGCGGGAACGTGCGAACTTCGGTGAGCTTTTCGTAGCCGCGGTGCATGTAGCCGGCACTTGGCTCGGCCCAGATCACTTGCTCGCCGTCGAGTCGAACGATGATGCGCAGCGTGCCGTGAGTGGCCGGGTGCTGCGGCCCGATGTTGAGCGTCATGCCCTCGGTTTCGAGTTCCACGTTGAGGCGCGCATCGGCAGCCTGAGCCGCGATGTAGCTGAGCTTCTGGCGATCAGCGAGATCGGTCATGTCGCCGCCTCGGTCTCTGTTGCTTCTGGCTCTTCGTCGTCGCCGCCCGGCAATGGCTCGACGTCGACGATGCCCGGCCATGGCTTGACGATGCGCGCCAGCAGCGGGAAGTCCTTGCGCAGCGGGTGACCCTCGAACTCCATCGGCAGGTACATGTTGCGAAGGTCGTTGTGGCCGGCGAAACCAATGCCGAACATCTCGTGGGCTTCGCGCTCGTGCCAGTTGGCACCGGCGTAGACCGTGATCCAGCTGTCGACGACCAGATCGTCGTCGGGTATGTCGGCCTTGATCGTCACCCCGAAGTGCTCCTTCAGGTTGGTGACTCTCGCAAAGATCTGCATGCGCGTTTCGCCACCGGCGTAGCCCTGACGAATTGTGTCGTCGCGCTCGACGGGTGGCTGGGTGGGATCGTCTTCGCCGCGTCCAAACGGACTTGGCATCCAGTCGATCGCCGATAGGAAACAGAAGTACTCGCAGCCGATGACATCGCGCAACGCCATACCGGCCGCACGCCACGCGTCGAGCCGCACCCGAAGCCACATGTCGTCGCCCGGCTTCACCAGGCTGTCGATCAGACCGTCGCCGATAACCTCACGCAGTCGTTGCACGACGCCTTCGCGCAGTCCATCTCCGGGCAGAGCGAGGGGCTCGGTTTCGGTTGATCCGGTATCACTCAATGCGACCACCACCGACCACGATCGGCTCGCGCGTCGACACGTCCTTGACCATCGGCTTTGTGCCTTCTCCGCGCCAGCGCGCGCCCATGTCTTCGTTCTTGATTCGTTGCTGCAGCAAGACGATGCCCTCTAGCAACGCCTCGGGACGCGGCGGACAACCCGGTACGTAGACATCCACCGGGATGATCTGGTCGACGCCCTTGGTGACCGAGTAGCTGTCCCAATACGGCCCGCCACAATTGGCACACGAGCCCATCGAGATCACGTATTTGGGTTCTGGCATTTGCTCGTAGAGACGCTTGACGGCAGGGGCCATCTTGTCGGTGACGGTTCCGGACACCACGACGAGGTCGGCCTGACGAGGGCTGGCGGGCAGCGGGATGACGCCAAGCCGCATGACGTCGTAGCGCGGCGAGCCAAAGGCCGCGCCCATCTCGATCGCGCAGCAAGCCAGCCCCCACTGGTACACCCACAGGCTGTAGGAACGCCCAAGATTGAAGAGCGACGTCAGTGGTTTGGGCATGCGCCCTTTGTCTACGAATCCCATGAGGTCACACCCAACGCAGCACACCCTTGCGCCAGGCATAGACCAGGCCGAGGAGGAGGACCAAGACGAAGACTCCCATCTCCGCCAGGCCGAAACCGGCGTAGCGCTCGAGTTGTGTTGCCCACGGAAAGATGAACACCGCTTCGACGTCGAACACCACGAAGAGCAGGGCGAAGATGTAGTAGCGGACCTGGCTCTGCGACCATCCGTCACCGACGGGATCGACACCACTTTCGTATGCAGTGAGCTTTTCGACCGACGGTTTGTTAGGCCTGACTAGTGCCGAGATACCCAGCAACAATCCGGCCAGCAACAGGGCAATCGCCGCGAACCAGACGACGGTCAAGTAGTCGCGCAAGAAGTCCGACATCGCGGCCGACGCTACTACGCGGCGTGAATAGCCTCACAAAAGTGCGCTGGTCAGCTCCGGGTAGGGGCTGTCATACGCCGTGATAGCATTTGTATTCATGAGTGAGCTTTCTGTCGTACGCACCATTCGGGTCGACTCTGAGATGGACGAGCGCATCGTGGCGCTTGCTGCGGAGCGAAACGTCAGCGTCTCGCAATTCATCCGCCTGACGATCGAAGAGGTGATCGCGTCGAACGAACGTCAGCGGAGATTGCGTCGTGCTTTGCAAACCGCGGAGCAGATCGGAGCGATCGAGTTCGATCGCCAACAAGCATGGACTGGGACCGACAGCCGTGTACCTCGTTGATACCTCGGTACTCACGCGCCTCCGGTATCCGAAAGTCGGCAGCACCCTGCTGGGGCTCGGCCAGCTCTTCTATTCACCGGTGTCCGGCCTCGAACTGCGGTACTCGGCATCCAACGAGTCCGACTATCGAAAGCTCACAACCATTCTCGAGGGGTTCGATCGGCTGGCCATCGATGACGAGGCATTCCACATTGCCGATCGCACCCAACGGCGGCTGGCCAAAGCCGGACTGAAAGGCCGACCCGTTCCCGACCTCATCATCGCGGCTCAGGCCGAGTTGGCAGACCTGACGATGTTGCACTACGACGCCGACTTCGACTTGATCTCCTCCGTGACAGGTCAACCGAGTTTGTGGATTACTCCCCAAGGCTCGATCGATTGATGCAGAGTTCGCGAGCTAGTCACATTGGCAACTGCGCATGAAGCCGAGAATGCGTCCGCCGTACTGATGGCGGGTGTTCGCCACCTTGACCGGCAACATCCGAACGAGGTCATCATTGCCCGCAGCACCCACAACGACAACGTCTGCTTCGCCGGGAGTTGCCGCCGGGATCTTGACAAGCTGACGAACTCGACCCTTCTTGTCGGCGCTGGCGGTCGTCAGGGGAACGACCTCCAGGCTGGATGCCTGCAGCTGGATGCTCACCGTGGCGTTGGGCGAGAAGCCCTCGGCTTCGATCCACATTGATTGGCCTGGGGTCAGGCACTGGCGGTCGCCGCCACCTATGATCTTCGCCGATCCGCCGGACTTCTGGCCGCGCACCGTCACCTTGAACGTGCTGCTCGCCGTATTGCCCGCAGCATCGGTCGCCGAGCATGTAACCGCGGTGAGTCCTTTCGGCATCGACGACATCGGTGGCGGGTTGCACACGCTGGACAGGGCCCCGTCGACAGCGTCGGCCGCTGACGGCGGCGAGTAGGGAACCCATGCCGGACGCGTACCGCCGCGCTCGACGATCACATTGCGGTGCGTCGACACGACCGGAGGGGTTGTGTCGCCAGACGGGGTCCCGTCATTGTCGAGCACTGTGACGACGTTGCCGCCATCGGCAAAGCGGTATGGGATCGCGTCCGCGGCATTGACCGAGACCGAGAAGTACTCCGTCGGCTCGACGATCGCGTCGTCGACGGTCGGGATGACTATGTCTGCTGTCGTCTGACCGTCTGCTACCTCGACCATCAGGTCCGACGTGGAGATGACGCTGCCGCCGGGGCTGGCGACGGCGGTCGTGTGCATCGGGATCAGCAGCGACCCGTACGCGTTCGACGACAACTTGAGTTGCAGCGTCGCCTGGCCGCCTTCGGTCACAGTCGGATGCCCGACGATCTCCATGACCGGCGGCGGGAGCACCGTCACGGTCCAGACGCCGGTCGACGTCGTCGTGCCGTCAGTGACGCTGTAACTGATCGTCCGCTGAAATGGCTCGGTGGGGAGTGGCGCTGGGCCGTAGTAGCGACTGGACGAGTAATCGCATGTGAAGTCGGTGGCTGGACCGGCGTCACAACTGATCCAATCTTCGTTCACCGGTGGCGTCACAATTGTGAGCGCTGCACCCTCCGGATCGGACGCTGTGAAGTGGACCGTGTAGACGTTCTCGTAGGGAACAGTCACGGCGCCGCTCGTCACTACTGGAGCGCCGTTGGCTTCGGCGAACGCCGATCCGTAGTCGAGACCACCGATGAGTGAACCGGCCACTACGAATGCAGTAGCCAACGACACAATTCGAGATTTCATGTTCCCGTCCCTTGCTACGTGGCGCCCGTCCGAACGCCCGTCCGTTCCATCCATGACATCGGTTCGAGCCGGCAGCAAGTTGACTCAAGTGTCGATGAACAAAGATTCAGAACTTGGTCAAGTTGACGAGCGCTCGGTGAAACTCGACCAATCGCCCGAGGGCCGCGTCCATGCATTCGCGGTTGGCCGGATTGGGCTCGCGAACCGCGTGAGTGAGCAGCAGCGAAGGCACGTCGTCGATCGACAACTTCCCGAGAATCGCAAAGGCGAGGAAAGCTGCACCGCGCGCGTTGGTGGCCCGCGGCTCCTCCAATTGATGAACAGGACGATCCAAAGCGTCGGCGAGGACTTGTGACCACAGATCACTCTGCGCGCCGCCGCCACCGAATCGGATCATGGAGAAGTCGTGGCCGACGAACGACTCGACGGCGGGTCGCAACCATGCCAGGTTGAGCGCGACGCCTTCCACGACGGCGCGGATCATGTGGCGACGGTCGTGATGCAGAGAGAGACCGGCGAATGCGGCGCGGATGTCGTCGCTGGGCTTCGGGGCGATCGATCCGAGAAGCCATGGCAGGAACTGCACTCCCTCACAGCCGGCATCGATGGTCGCCGCATCGGCTGTCGCATTGTCGAAGTCATCGCCGTACCCGAACAACCGCATCGCCCATTCCAGCGCGCGCCCGCCGACACCGTTCTCCGCCATGACGTAGTACATCCCGGCGAGCGGGCTCGGCACGGTGAGGAGGCCGGCCCCGAGGTCACCCTGGAAGGTGTCGATGTGGCTGACCAGCACAGATGTCGTGCCAATGATGACCGAACCGTCGCGCCCGGTAAGTGCACCCGTACCGATCGCCGAGGTGATGGAGTCGATCGTTCCGGTTGTCACCGGAGTGCCCACAGCGATGCCCAGCTCTGCTGCCGCCGCGGTCGTGACCGAACCGACGATCCCGTTCATCGGCATCAGCGGGGCAAGCTTGCGCGGATCGAGTCGAGTCGCCACCACCAATTCGGGGTCGTATTCGGTCAGACCCCACGTGCGGTTGTCGCACACCATCTGCCCAAACATCGTCGACTGTGTCGCACCTACGACACCGGTGAGCCGAGCATTGATGTAGTCCATCGGTTCGACGAACGCGGCTGCAGACTCGTACGACTCGGGATGGAATGTACGAAGTACGTCGATGTGGCCGATGTCGTCGTTGCCACTCGGTAGCGGGATCAAGCCGTGTCGTTCGATGAACAACGCGAAGGACTCATCCGTCAGCAACGACAGGTTGTGCGCTGCACCACGCGTGTCCATCCACAACACACATGGACCAGTCGGCATGCCATCGGAAGCAACCGGGATCACACTCATGTACTGGCTCGTCACCGCAACGGCCACTATCGGCGGCGCGGGACGTGCTGCTTCCAAAGTCGAACGGGTCGCGCCGACGATTGCGCTCCACATCTCGTTGGGATCCTGCTCCGCTCCGCCGCCGGCAATGAACTGAATGGTCACCGGTCGACTCGACCATGCGACGGTCGTACCGTCCGCAGCGACAAGCGCGACCTTCGGTCCGCCGGTGCCCAGATCGATCGCCAGCACACATTCCGTCGTCACGCGGCGAGGTTACGACGTGATACACCGTTGGTGTGAACGAGAGGGCTGGCGTGGAAAGGCTCGTGCGCGAGAGCCGTTTGTTCGACAGCGAACTCCTGGAAATTCGCCCGTTGAGCGGCGGCATCACGAATCGGAATTTCGTGGTGTCGACCGAGCATGGCGAGTACGTCGTGCGCATTCCCGGAGAACGCACCTCGTTGCTCGGTATCGACCGTGCCTACGAAGCCGAGGCAGCTCGGCGCGCCGCCGACCTGGGCATCGGACCCGCAGTTCTGGGCATGCTCGAAGAAGTCGGCACCTTGGTCACCGAGCTCGTCGACGGTCACCATCTCGAACCGACCCCGTTCGGCGAGCGGCTCGACGACGTGATCCAACTCATCCACCGCTTCCACGACAGCGGCCCGCTTGGCGGGGCGTTCCCGATTCATCGGATTGTCGAATGGCATGCCCGCGACGCTTCTGCTCACGGGGTGATGGCGCCAAACTCCTACGAGCGTCTGCACCAACAGAGCCGGCGGATCGAAGCAGCGTTCGCCAGGTCACCTATGCCTACGGTGCCGTGCCACAACGACCTGTTGCCGGGCAACGTCTTGTTCGCCGACGATCGAGTGTGGCTGCTCGACTTCGAGTACGCCGGCATGAACGACGTGTTCTTCGACCTCGGCAACCTCAGCATCAACAGCGAGCTCAATGACGAAGCGGAGGCCCGACTGTTGACCCTCTACTTCGGGCAGATCACCAAGTCGTCGTGGGCGCGATTGCAGTTGATGAAGATGATGAGCGAATTTCGCGAAGGAATGTGGGCGGTGGTGCAGCAGGCCATCAGTTCGCTCGACACCGACTTCGTGTCGTATGCCAACGAACGGCTCGGCAATTGCGAGCGCCTAGCAAGCCGGCCCGAGTTCGAAACCTGGCTGGCCGACGCAGCGAATCCCATCGCCTGAAACGCGAGATGGGGTTGCCTCCCCCCAGAGGCAACCCCAATCTCCATTCGAGGCAGGAGGTCAGCTAAGTGCCTCGAGTTCCCGCTCGATAGCCATCAATTCTTCCTTGGTTCCCTGCACCCTCGGACCAGTGAACCACTTCCGCGCGCTGAGCCGCCAGTAGAGCCACATTCCGAAGAACGCCAAGAGGATCAACGGTGCGGTGAAGTTGAAGTTGTTCTGCCTGTAGAACGCGTTGCCGGCACCGTCGTCGGCGATGAGGTTCTTGCCGCCCCAGATCGGCCAGAACGGCCAGAACAGCGGGGCGAAGAACAGGATCGTGATGAGCCCGATCCAAATCAACGCTGTCCACCCGACGATCTTGTGGTGGCCCTTGAGGTTCCACGGACCTGTCTGGAAATCGGGATTGGTGAGGCGCAGGTAGATGGGGATCGCGTAGGCGATGTACAGACCGATCACGCAGATGCCCGTCATTGCGAAGAACGCCGTCGAGTACCGTCCTGCGCCGTGGCCACGCACGTACAGCGAGCTTGCCCCGACAATTGCCGACAGCACGACACCGAGCCAGATCGAGTTCGTTGGGGTGCGGGTCTTCCGGTTGATCTTGTGCCAGTGCTTCGAGCCCGGGAGCGCGCCGTCTCGACTGAAGGCGTAGATCATGCGACTGTTGGCGGTGACCGAAGCCATTCCGCAGAAGAACTGGGCCACGATGCAGATGAACACCAAGAGCTTGGCCACTCCACTACCCACACTGAACGAGATCAGCCGTGGTGCTGCATTGACCAGGAATGGATCCTGGGCGTTTCCGAACACAAGTCCGGCATAGATGTCGGCACCGCTGGCGTCGACTGCGCCCTTCTTCGGAAGCGCTGCCGTCATGGCCAGGTTCAAGAAGAAGGCGGCAATCGCCGACACGTAGATGGCTCTGACGATGGCCTTGGGCGCCTCCGTGCGAGCACCGACGGTCTCTTCACTGACGTGCGCCGACGCGTCGAAACCGGTGATTGTGTACTGCGCCAATAACAACCCCAAGCCGAACAGGTAGATCGTCACAAACGCGCCCCCCGTCCAACCCGTGAGTCCGGGAGGTGCCTTGTCGAACACGCCGCTGAGACCCCTCGTGTTGTTGGGGGCGATGATCAGAATGAAAAAGATGATCACGACTCCGGCGACGTGCCACCACACGCTGATGTCGCCGAGGATCTTGACAAGTTGAACGCCGAACGTGTTGAGCACGCCGTGGGCGATGAGCACCAATAGGAAGATCACGTAGATGCCCATGACGGTCAGCCGGTACGAGTCGTCGAACATGCGGATGAAGTATGCGATGAAGATCGCGAGCGCGTAGTCGACGCTAGCGATGACGCCGATCTGTCCGAGCAGGTTGAACCATCCCGTGTACCACGACCACCGCGCCCCGTTCTTGCGAGCCAGTTTGGCGGACCAGTAGTAGAGGCCACCCGCCGTCGGGTACGAGGAGCAGATCTCGCCCATCGCCATACCGACCAGCAGTGCGAAGAAGCCAACGATGATCCAGCCGAGCGTGATGACCCGTGGGCCACCAGTCGCCATTCCCAACCAGTACGACGTCATGCCGCCCGCAAGAATGGAGATGATCGAGAAGCTGATCGCAAAGTTGCTGAACCAACCGAGCTTTCGGTTCAACTCCTGCGCGTAGCCCATGCCATGTAGGTCGTCGCGATCCGAATCGACCGTCGTCATTTCAGAACCCCCAGTTCTGGCCCGGTACGGCCCCCGCCGCACTTCGAGCTAGGCGGATGTTTAGCACGTACGAGAAGTCGCATCGCGCACATAGTCGTCGGCGACACGCCCGATTGCCGTATCACGGCAAAGCCTGCGAGAATCAGGAACGCAAGGGGTGCTAATGCTCGAGGGTGGGTCGACACGGACGGATGCGGCGTCAGCGGCGCCAGCCCGCGGGCCGGGTGGCATCTTCGATCTGTCGGATCAGTACATCGTCCAGAGTGCGGCGCTTGATCCCGTGCTCGCATCGTTCTGGGGACTCCCGGGTCACGACGATGAGATGACCGACTACTCACCCGACGGTTGGGCTGCACGACTCGCGCTGCAACGCGAGACCATCCGAGGCCTCGGCCAGCTGCAGCCGCACGACCGAGGCGATCGCATTGCGATCGAGGTCATGCGCGAACGCGTTCAAGCAGAGCTCGATCTGATCGAATCCGGCGAATACCACCGAACCCTCAGCGTGTTGAACAGCCACCACGCCTACGTCCGCGACATCTTCGACTACATGCCGCGCCAATCCGATGAGGATTGGCGCAATGTCCGCGTGAGATTGGCATCGGTTCCGATTGCACTCGAAAAGCTGCGCGAAAGCTTCCTGTATGCCGCTGCGAACGACCAGGTTGCTGCGCGACGTCAAGCAATTGCCTGCGGCGAGCAGTGCCGGGTGTGGGGCGACCCCGACGGATACTTTGCCGAGCTGACCACCGAGTGTCAATCGCTTGATCTGTCCGTCGAGGCGGCCGGCGCGGCGGGCGCCTTCGTCGAGTTCGGCAGGTGGTTGAGTAACGATTACGCAGCAATGGCCACAGCGCACGACCCCGTCGGCCCCGAGCGCTACCGGCTGTTCGCCCGCTTCCACAACGGGACCGACCTCGATCTCGACGAGACCTATCAGTGGGGTTGGGACGAGCTCCGCAGCATCGAAGCGAGGATGGCGACGCTGGTTGAGCGAATCCTGCCGGGAGGGTCCCGCGACGAGTGCATCGCACAGGTCAAGAACGACCCTCGCTATTCGGTGGAAGGCGCCGACAACTTTCTGGCGTGGAGCCAGGATGTGATTGATCGAACCATCGACGAACTCGACGGCAAATATTTCGAAATTGCCGAGCCGCTGCGTAATTGCCGGGCCATGGCCGCCCCAGCTGGTGGTGCGGAGACCACGTACTACACCCCTCCCAGCGAGGACTTCAGCCGGCCGGGTCAGGTCTGGCACCAGGTCGCCGGAAAGCAACACTTCCCGCTCTGGGAGGCACTATCGACTCAATACCACGAAAGCGCACCCGGCCATCATCTCCAACTCGCGCAGATGATGCGCCAGGCCGAATCGCTGACGCGATTCCAGCGTCTCGGCGTGGCGATCTCCGGTCACGGTGAAGGCTGGGCGCTGTACGCCGAGCGGCTGATGCACGAGCTCGGATATCTCGACGATCCGGTGTACGAACTCGGATGGCTCGCCGGTCAGGCGCTGCGGGCTGCACGAGTGGTCGTCGATATCGGCCTCCACTGCGAGATGCGAATCCCTGCGACCGAGCAGTTCCATCCCGGCGAGGTGTGGAGGTCGGAGATGGGGTTGCCGTTCCTCCTGCAGCGCACCGGCTATCCGACCGAGTTCTTGACATCCGAAGTCGATCGCTACCTCGGGATGCCGGGCCAAGCCATCTCATACAAGGTCGGCGAACGCGTGTGGCTCGAAGGTCGCGATCGCACTCGCCGCCGCCTCGGCTCAGACTTTGACCTGAAGCGATTTCACCAAGTCGTGCTCGACATGGGCGCGATGGGTCTCGATCAGCTCAGCGCAGAGCTCGATGCGATCACCTTGCTCTGACCGTGCCGACGACCTTCAGCCGCTGCCGGCGACGCGATCAACAAACCAGTCGACGAGGTGGTCGGCTGCCGGCTGGCTGTCGGCGACATTGCGCCGTGTCTCTTCGATCAACTGATCAGGTTTCATGCCGTACTTCAACAGCTCCGTGCCGCCGCTCTCACTGTTGGCCCATCGGCGGATCATTGTCTCGGTCGCCTCCGGATGGAACTGTGTGCAGAAGCTGCGATCCAACCGCCAGGCCTGCGGACCGATGGCATTTCGAGCCAGCTCCTGCGCATTCGGTGGAATGGTGACGACGTCGTGGTGCCACTGCATCCATGGACCTTCGGCGATCACCTCTGGCACATCGCTGACTACCTGGTGCCAACCGATCTCCGGCTCGCGGGCCCGCTCGACGGCGCCGCCGAGTGCGTGGGCCATGATCTGGTTCCCATAGCAGATGCCATAGATGGGTACGCCGCTGTCGTGTGCCCGTCGAATCAACTCCGCCTCCGCAGCCACTGATTCGGCGACATGTGGCCAGTACACACTCCATTCGCTGCCGAGTGTCACGATCAGTTCGTGGTCACCGAGCGCCGGCCAGTCGCCGAGGTTCTCGCGATGGCACTCGGTGAACGAGTACCCGCGACCGCGGAACCGCTCGGCGATGAATCCCCCGTCGGCATCGGAGGCATTGGCGATCAACAGCGCACGCACGAGAACTACGGTACGCGCTGAGATGCCGGTCCCGAAGATTTCCAGCGCAGCGATCGATCGCGCCGCCGACGCCGGGCGAGGTGTCGTCACGCATACACCGGTCACTGGTTCGGCGGCCCTCAGCATTCGATGCGGGGGTGACATCGTACTGAAGGCCGAGAACCTGCAGCGCACCGGCAGCTTCAAGATCCGTGGAGCGATGAACAAGTTGGCGACGCTTGGCGATCAAGCCGCCGCCGGTGTGACAGCGGGAAGTGCGGGCAATCATGCGCAGTCCATCGCGTTCGCCGCGCGCCACTTCGGAGTGCCGTGTGAGATCTTCGTGCCGGCCGGCGCGCCGATTTCGAAAATCGAAGCGTGCCGCGCCTATGGCGCGACGTTGATCGAGGGCGGCGATTCGCTCGATGAGGCGGTCGCGGCCGCACGCGAGCGTGCTGCCGATGCAGGAATGGTCTTCTGTCACCCGTACGACGACCTCGACGTCGTCGCCGGTCAAGCCACACTGGGACGCGAGTTGATCGACGATGTTGTCGGCATGCGTCGCGTGATCGTGCCGTTGGGTGGTGGCGGACTGGCGTCGGGCATCGCCATTGCCGTCAAAACCAACGACCCCGCTGTCCAGGTGATCGGCGTGCAGGTCGCTGCGGCTGCTCCATACGCTCACCGTCCCGTACCGGAAGGGCCTGTTGTGACATTGGCCGATGGGATCGCTGTGAAACGACCGGGCGAGATCACCCGTCCTCTGGTTGAACAGTGGCTCGACGATGTAGTTGTCGTCGAGGAGAACGCTGTCGCCGACGCGATGGTGCTGTTGATGGAGCGGGCCAAGCTCTTCGTCGAAGGTGCCGGTGCGGTGGGTGTCGCCGCGTTGATGTCTCAACGAGTTGCGCCGGCACCGACGGGGTCCACGTGCGTCGTGTTGAGTGGCGGCAACGTCGACCTTGGCCTGCTGCCCGGATTGATCCGTCGCCATGAGACGCAAGCTGGCCGACGGTTGATCCTGTTTGCGCGTATCAGTGATCGACCCGGCGGGCTGGCCAGGCTGCTGACGTTGTTCGCCGAGCATGGCGCCAACTTGGTCGAAGTCGAACACGTCCGCGAAGGAGTCGACCTCCATGTACGCGAAACGGGTGTGCAAGTCGTCCTCGAAGTGCGCGGCCGTGGTCACGCCGAGTCGGTGGTGCGTGCCGCGACCGATGCCGGCTATTCGATCGAAGTGATCAACAAGTAACGCTGCTGTCTTCGTTCACGTGGCGATGAAAACGTTCTTCAACTCGGTGTAGTGATCGAGCACGTGCATCGAGTGCTCGCGGCCGAGCCCACTTTGTTTGAAGCCACCGAATGGTGTGCTGTAGCGAACCGCGCTGTTCGAGTTGACGCTGATCGCCCCAGCCTCCATCGCCCGGACAACGCGCAACGCCTTCGCTCCATCGCGGGTCCACACCGAACCCGAGAGCCCATAGTCACTGTCGTTGCAGATCCGGATCGCGTCGGCCTCGTCCTCGAAAGGAAGCACAACCGCGACCGGCCCGAAGATCTCGTCGCGGCACACGCTGGCGTTTGGGTCGGAAGGGGTTGCAATCATGATCGGGTGCCAGTAGCCGGGGCCTGTCGGTGCTGTCCCGGTGAACACGGTGTCGAGTGCGTCGGTGAACGAGCGCACCCTGGCGAGATGTTGCGCTGTCACCAGCGGACCCATCGCCGTATCGGCTGCCATCGGATCGCCAACCTTCCACTCAGCGGCGGCGGCAACGAACAATTCGAGGAAACGATCGAAGACCGATCGCTGCACCAACACTCGGCTACGTGCACAGCAATCCTGTCCGGAGTTGTCGAACACCGCGCCTGGCGCTGCGGCCGCGGCCTTCTCGAGGTCCGCATCGGCGAAGACGATGTTTGCGCTCTTACCGCCGAGTTCGAGGGTGACTCGCTTCACCTGCTCGGCACAACCCGCCATGATCCGCTTGCCGACCGCGGTGGAACCGGTAAACGCCACCTTGCGCACATCGGGATGCTCGACGAGACGCCAGCCAACCTCTGCGCCGGTGCCAACGACCACGTTCAGCACACCCTCCGGGATGCCCGCCTCCAGCGCCAACTCGCCGAGCCGCATTGCGGTCAGGGGAGTGATCTCGGCCGGTTTCATCACGGCCGTATTGCCGGCGGCGAGGGCCGGCCCGATCTTCCACGACGCCATCAGCACGGGAAAGTTCCACGGAGTAATGAGACCGACGACACCGAGAGGTTCGTGGAACGTCATATCGACACCACCCATCACCGGAATCGTCGAGCCAGTGTGCTTGTCAATGGCCCCAGCGAAGTAGTGAACGACGTCGGCGGCCGCGCTCGCACACCATGTGCTGCTCCCGATCGGCATCCCCATGTTCGCGGTCTCCAACCTGCCGAGCTCATCGGCATGGTCGGCAATCGTGTCGGCGAAGCGACGCATCAACCGTGCTCGATCGGCTGGCGCGACGTCCCTCCAATCGGATGCAGCCTTGCGCGCGTCAGCGATGGCAGCGTCGACTTCCTCACGGCCGGCGAGGGGAACATCACGCAGCACGGATTCGTCGGTTGGGTTGATCAATCGGATCGATTCGGACACGGTTCGCACAGTAGCTGGCTACTCGGAATCGGTCACTCGGCGGCGAGGCCGTTCTACGCGGGCGTCGCATCCAATACATCGCGCAGCTGCGAGACGATGTGGCCCTTTTTGGGTGAGAAGGATCCATCGAACACCGCTGAGCCGACGGTGAAGGCGTCGGCGCCCGCGGCGCGCAGATCCGCGATCTGTGCTGCCGTCGAAATGCTGCCGGCCACGACCAGATATCCGGCCGTGCCTCGGCGGGCGGCGCGTACCAGGTCGAGAGGCTCGGCATCGGTGCCTCGATAGGCCAGCAGGTCTACTCCGGCGCATCCGCGCGACTCGAACTCCTTGCAGTGCCGCTCGATCAATTCGGCGTCGCCGCCGAGCCGAGTCGGATGGCCGACTGGAAGGCCAGGAAACGGCAGGTAGTCGATTCCTGATCCCTCGATGATCCGCAGCGTCTCGTCGACCAGGGTGCCACCCATCAGCCTGTCGACGCCGATTTCGACAGCAGCACGCGAACTTTGCAGGCATCCTTCGGCCGAGGTGCTTACCACCTCCAGATATGTGGTCACACCAGCCGCCTGCATTCGCTTGTTCAGCTCAACCAACATGGCGATCTCGACACCGACGTCCTTGAAGCCCGCGTGACGCAGCCCGACGCGTTCGATGGCATCCCACGTTTCGAGGCAGTCGACGATGGTCTCGTCGGATCGTGTGAGCATGAAGATGAAATCCACGAGCTCGCGACCCCCATCACTTGACTGCGAAGTTGTCGAACATCTTGACACCTACAATTGGCGCTGCCATGAGTCAACCACCCCCGCTGATCGCCGTCTGTGCCCGGGTGTTGACATTCAGCGACGAGGGCAAGCGCGACGCCTTCTCCAGCAGTCAGCCATACAGCCGCGCCGTCGCCAGGGCAGGTGGTGTGCCGGTGCTGGTGCCACCGATTCACGAACTGACCGACAACGCTTTGACGGTCTTGCAGCACTTCGACGGTGTCCTGCTGCCGGGTGGCGGCGATGTCGACCCGCGCTGCTATGGCCAAGAGCCGGCTGAAGAGTCGCTCTATGGAATCGTCGCGGCCAACGACGAGCTCGACATGGCGGTTGCAAGCGCTGCGCTGGAGCTCGACCTGCCGATCCTCGCGTTGTGCCGCGGCATGCAGGTGCTCAATATCGTGCTCGGGGGCACATTGGTGCAAGACATCGGCAACGACGAGCACTGGATGCGCGAGCATTCGGTGAAGCTCGTCGAGGGATCGATCGTTGCCGACCTCGTCGGCGACACTCATCTCGATCACTGCCACTCGGTGCACCACCAGGGCATCGGCGAGCTGGGTGCCGGTCTTGTGCCGATCGGGTACAGCGAGGATGGCCAACTCGAAGCCGTCGAGCTGCCGACAAAGGCGTGGGTCGTCGGCCTGCAGTGGCACCCAGAAGACACCGCCACCCGACAGCCTCAACAGCAGGCGATTTACAATGAACTCGTCCGGCAGGCGGGTTTACACTGACGTCGTGAAGCCGCTTGTCGTCATCGTCGGCCGTCAGTCGCTGGAAGCACAAGGTGTGCGCGGCGAGCCGTTTGCCGCCGGCCAGAACTACTTCCGCTCGGTCGAACGCGCCGGCGGAATCCCACTGATGCTGCCTCCGATCCTCGGATTGATTGACGACATTCCGTCGCTGCTGCGTCGATTCCAGGCCGTCGTGTTTCACGGCGGAGGCGACATCGATCCCCGCCGGTACGGACAAGAGGCCACAGAGGAATCGTTGTACGGCATCGTGCCCGAGCACGACGCAATGGAGTTGGCGATGGTGGCCGCAGCGATCGACGCCGATAAGCCCGTGCTGGCGATTTGTCGCGGCCAGCAGATCCTCAACGTCGCGCTGGGGGGAACGCTCGTGCAAGACATCGGCAGCGAGGACCACTGGCATCAGTTCACGACCACCGAACTCGATGCCGGGTCCCGAATC
>JAENVT010000045.1 GCA_016650435.1 Ilumatobacteraceae bacterium | reverse complement strand
TGAGCGGCGCAGCACGAGACCGACCTGGTTGACAACACCGGCGTCACCGACCATTGCCGCCATCTTCTCCGCCGAGGCGAGGTCGAATGCCAGCGGCTTCTCGCAGAAGACCGCCAGTCCGCGAGCGGCCGCCTTTTCGACTTGGCGGAGGTGCTCGCTGGTCCAGGTACAGATGTACACGGCATCGCAGCTGTCGAGCACCTCGTCTTCGCCGGCCATCGCGGTGTGGCCCGACGCGGCAGCAAACGACGCCGCCCGACGCGGATCCGGGTCGTAGACGCCGACGCGTTCGAAGTGTGCGCCACTGCGGCGCAGGCTCTTCGAATGGTAGGTGGCGATCAGTCCTGCGCCGAGAAAGCCGATCCGTGGTTGGTCGCCCATCGCGGCGACCGTATCTGATCGTTGCCGGCCATCCGCGTGTATCAACCCGTCCTGCGGACGACTCCATTGACGACACAGGACAAGAAGGAACCTTGGATGTATTCGAGGATCGTGGTTGGCACGGACGGAACTGATCGTTCGCTGATCGCAGTCGATCACGCTGCACGATTAGCAGCGGCGTGTTCGGCGGAACTACACGTGGTGGCCGTGGCGTCACCGAACGACGCTGGCACGAAGTCCGAGACGGTCACGGCAATTGCCCGGCTCTCGGGCACATCGGCACGAATGGCGGCAAAGATCGGCCACGATGCCAGCAAGCGGCACGGTGTACGGGTGATCGAACATCCTCAGATCGGGGATCCGGCGAACGTGCTGATGGCCGTCGCCGATGCTGTCGATGCCGACTTGATCGTCGTCGGCAACAAGAGCGTGACTGGCAGGAGCCGAAAGTTCGCCAGTTCCGTTCCCAGCCGGCTGGCCCATCAATCTCGCCGCCCGATCCTCATCGTCCACACCGGCTGAACCCACCGGGCAAGTCACGGATTCTCCGGTTGTGCCGGAGCTTTCGTGACTGGAGTCGCCTGGGATTGCAGTTCGCTCCACTGCACGACGCGGCTTGCCAACATGGCCGCCTCATCGCGGTCGTGGGTCACGAGGACAGCGGTCGCCCCAGTCGCCTGCAGCACCTCGCGTAGCTCTGCGATCAACCGGTCGTGCAACTCGCGATCGAGGCCGGTGAGCGGTTCGTCGAGCAACAAGAGCGCTGGCCGTGGCGCCAGCGATCGAGCGAGCGCGACCCGCTTCTTCTCGCCACCGCTGAGGCGATCGACACGGCGATTGCCGAAGCCGACAAGACCGACAACACCGAGCAGGTCGTCGACGCGGCAGGCGACCTCCGAGGCCGGCCATTTGTGCATTCGCGGGCCGAAGGCGATATTGGCCGCGACATCCAGGTGCGGGAAGAGTTGCTCGTCCTGGAACATCATTCCGATGTTGCGCAGGTGCGCCGGTCGGTGGGTGATGTCGTCGCGATCGAGTGACACCACGCCGGAATCGGGCAATAACAATCCGGCGATGATCCTCAGAAGGGTGCTCTTCCCTGCGCCGGATGGGCCGAGCACGGCGACTACCTCGCCGTCGTCGACGTGCAAAGACAGCTCGTCGAGGACGACGCGCTCCCCGAATCGCACCGAGACATCAACGACGTCAAGCATCGTCGGAACCCAGATGTTCGTGGCTGCCAGAGGCCATGACGATCACGGCCGTCAATACCAGCAGGATCGTTGCCATGGCGAAGGCCTGTGCTCGTGGCAGGGCACCGGCGCGGCCGAGCAACCGGCCGATCGCAATCGGCAGTGTCTCGCTGCCCGAGCGACTCAAGATTGTCGTCGCCCCGAATTCGCCGAGCGAGATTGCCGCCGAGAAACCGGCACCTGCCAGCAACGGTCGGCGAAGGGCGCGGGCGTCGACCTGCCACCAGGCCTGGATCGGTGTCGCTCCGAGCGTGGACGCAGCAGCGCGTAAGTCGCGGGGAATCGCCCGCAGTACGGCGAGCATGGCCCGTACGACGAAGGGCACGGCGACCAAGGCGTGGCCGAGCGGGACGAGCCACCATCGTGCCCGCCAGTCGACCGGAGGGGTGTCGAAGGTGATCAGCATGCCGAGACCGATCGTGACTGCAGAGGTGCCGAGCGGAAGCATCAATCCGGCGTCGAGCACCCTGCCGAGTCGTGGTGAGCTGTTGATCGCGGCGGCGGCGAGGAAACCCATGGTGGTGGCGATCAAGGCTGCAACGACAGCGAATCGCAGCGAGGCGTCAATCGCCGCAACCGGATCCACACCAAGTCCGGCGCCGGGGCGGGTCTCGGCGGCGCCGAGCTTGCTCCACGCCGACACAGACCAGGCATTGCCGTTCTTGAATGAACGGCTGACCAGCGCAACGAGCGGTGCACCGACGACGACGCCAACCGCCGCACCGACCGAGCCGACCAAGATTCGCTCGCGGCGGCCGCGCGGCCTGTGCGGAGAGCTGGCGCCCTTCAACTCGACAGCGGTGCGACGCTGACGTCGCGACGTCCACACGATCACGACGGCGAGCAATCCCAGCTGCACCGCGGACAACGCTGCGGCGCCGCTGACGTCTCCCAACTGGGTAGCTCGTCGAGCGATTTCGACCTCGAGGGTCGGGTGGGTCGGCCCTCCCAGCAGCTTGGCCACACCGAACGAGGTGAAGCTGAAGAGGAAGATCACCGAGGACGCCGACCACAGCGCCGGTCGAAGCAGGGGCATCATGATCAACCGGGCGGCGCGGGCGGGCGAGGCACCCAGGGTTCGTGCGGCACCGACCAGGTCGTGGGGGATCACGGCGATCATCGACCCCACAAGACGAACAACCACGGCGATGTTGAAGAAGACGTGGGCCACGATCATCGCCTGTGCGGTGCCGTGCCAGGAGTTCGGTAACAGGGCAAGGAACGCGGCTCCGACGACGACCGTCGGCAACACGAAGGGCACGGTGGTGGCCGCCATCATCAGTCGACGCCCACGGAAGCTGTAGCGGGCCAACACGTAGGCGGGGAACATCCCGGCGATCAGGGTGAGGATCGTGCTGGCAGCGGCCTGCCAAGCGGTGAACCAGATGATCCCCCCGAGGTCACCGAACGGCGATCCACCGTTCGATGGATGTCGCAACGTCGTCCACAGCAGCGTTGCCACCGGCCACGCGTAGAACGTGGTGATGAACAAGACCGGCGCGGCCGCAACGACTGCGATGAACCACCGTGGCGGGCGGTTCAGCGCAGCACGATGGTCGTCCACTCGTCTTGCCACTGTTGCCGGTTGGCGGTGATATCGGCCGGGTCGATGGTGAACGGCTTGGCCGCAACGACCGCGAACTTGGTGAACTCGGGCGGCAGTGTTGCGTCGGTCCGGGCCGGGTAGACGAACAGGTTCAGCGGCAGTTCATTCTGGAAGCGCGCGCTGATGAGGAAGTCGACCAGTTTGCGCGCCTCGGTCACGTGACCAGTGCCGCGCAACACACCGGCGAACTCGACCTGCCGGAAGCATGTCGACTCGACAACTCCGGTCGGCGCATCGGTGCGTGGCGGGTCGGCGAAGATCACCTCGGCGGGCGGGCTCGATCCGTAGCTGACGACCAACGGCCGCGAGCCGGTCGAACCGGCCGCACCACTGAACTCGTCGTCGTATGCCGTTGTCCAACCATCGACGACTTCCACTCCATTGGCTCGCAGCGACTTCCAGTAGTCCTTCCAGCCGTTGTCGCCGAAGTGGGCAATCGAGGCCATGAGGAACGCGAGGCCAGGCGACGACGTGGACGGGTTCTCGACGACGAGCAGATCTTTGTACTTCGGGTCGGTGAGATCGTCGAGAGTGCTCGGCGGCCGCAGGTTGTGCGATGTGAACCAGGCGATGTCGTAGTTGATACAGACATCACTGAAGTCGACCGGCGTCAATTCGTGGCCTGGCACCAAAGCCGTGAGGGTGGTGGCGATTGCGCCCGAGTCGTTTGGTTCGTACTTGTCGAACACTTTGCCGTCGAGTGCGGCGGATAGAAACGTGTTGTCGACGCCCCACATCACGTCTCCCTCTGGGTTCCCAGCGGTCAGCGTGGCCTTGGTGACCATCGTGCCTGTGTCACCGGCGATGACGATCTTCACGGCGATGCCGGTGGTTTTGGTGAACTCGTCGAGCGCGTCGTTGAGTGTGGTTTTCTCCGGCGGGAACGAGTCGTAGGCGACGAGGGTGATGGCCGCTGGCTTGCCGGATGTTGTCGAGTCGGACCCGCAGCCGACGGCGGCCGCGGCGAGGATGAAAGCGGCGAGAAGGCGTTTCATGGGACCACCAGGGTGAGAATGCCGTCGGCGACGGCGACGTGTAGAAGTTCGGTTGTCTCGTTGCTGATCCCGAGGGTGCTCCATGGGTCGAACCGGGCGTTGGCCAGCGGCCATCGTGCGCCCGTCACATCGACTCCGCTGCACGGGCCATGCAAGGCGAGCAACGAGAAGGAGGAGTCCGTCGGAAGATCGATCGTGACCGACCGGCCAGGATGGATGACATGCACGATCGTCTCGTCGAGCAGCAGACGAATCGTCTCGAAGCTGGTCAGCAGGGGATTGCCCAACGCCGCGAGCGTGCCGAGGGCGTGGTCGAAACGCTCGCCAGATGCACCGAACACCAGCAGCTCTGTTGCCCCCGAGGCGGCCGCCCGGGCGAGTGCCAGTTCGGTGTCGGTCGAAGCCTTGTCGACGGGATGCTGGTCGATTTCCAGCTCGTGGGCGTAGGCCCACATCTTGCCGTGAGCAGAGATGCTGTCGAGATCGCCGACCAACACCGTCGGCCGCAAGCCGGCGGCGACTGCATGGTCGAGCCCGCTATCGGCGGCGATGATCGTGGCGTCGGCGGCAACATCGGTGACGGCACGCGGTGACAACGGTCCGCCGCCAATCACCACCACCACTTGCGACATCGCATCCCTCCGCTGGCATTACCCAGATCAGGTTCCGGTCGGTGGCGGCGCCCACCCTCTCAGCCCGCCGATCCTGCGAGCTCCCCGTTTTCGGTCGCGATCAGCTTAGCCGTGCGTCGTTGGGTCTGCACGACGACGGTGGCAAGGCCGAACACCACCATGATCATCCCGACGACCTGCAGAGCGCGGATCGACTGACTGAGGAAGATCGCCGACCACACCACCGCCAGCGCCGGTTGGCCGACCTGCATCATCGACATGATCCCGATCGGAACCTTGCGCTGAGCGAACACGATCAAGCCGTGGGCGACAACGCCCGTCAGAAGCGTGAGGATCACGATGTAGACCATCGATCGGCCGTCGAACTTGCCGATGTCGTGATTGAGGAGCACGACCGGCAGCGTGACCACTGTTGCAACAGGCAGCGCCGAGGCCATCAGGGTTGCCACGCTCATTCCTTTGCGCAATTGCCGGCTGGCGAGCATGTACGTGCTCCACGTAGAGAGCGCGAGCAGCGCCAGGCCGTTGCCGAACCAGGTCGCCGCTCCGCGCTTGGGCGCATCGAACAGGACCAGCGCCAGACCGGCGATCGAGATGAGGCCGAAGAGGGCCGCTCGTCGATCGACCTTCTCGTGAAACAAGATCGCGCCGGCCGGTATCAGCATCAGCGGTGCGAGGGCGGTGATGAACTCGAGGTTGGCCACACTGGTTCTGGTCGCTGCGGTGTAGAAGAGCAGGATATTGAAGCCAAGGGCAACACCGGTGAGGATCGCCCGACGCCATTCGTCGAGGGTGACGAATCGCCGCTCTCTGACGCGGAGGAGAAGCGTCCACACCGCGCTCGACATCAACATCCGCCAGAACGCAATGGTCGGGCCGGGTGCACCGGCCTTGCGAATGATTGTTGAACTGGCGCTGAACGTCAGCACCGCAGCAATCATCGCCACCAATCCGATCGGGCGGGCGTGACGAACCGGGCTGCGAGCAGTGATCGCCTCTTGACTCACGTGGTGGGCTGCCGGCGGATGTCGGGTTCGATGTAGATCGTCGTGGTCTTCGGCACGGCCCTGCGCAGTGCGATCTCGGCTTGATCGATGGCGTGAGCCAACTGCTCAACCGTCAGCGAGTGGTCGAAGTCGACCTTTGCTGCCAGCAGCAAGTCGTCGGGACCGAGGTGCATCGTGCGAAGGTGGATGATCGAGTTCACGTGGACCGACCCGGCCAACGCCGATTGGATCATCTCGAGGTCGCGGTCGCTGGCTGCCTCGCCGATCAGCAGTGGTTTCATCTCCCTGGCAAGTATCAGAGCGATTGCTACCAGCAGCACCCCGATCACAATCGAGCCGACGGCATCCCATCGCGGGTTGCCGGTGACTTCGGCCAGGATCAGCCCGATCAGGGCGAAGCCGAGGCCGAGCTCGGCGCCGATGTCTTCGAGCAACACGACCGGCAACTCAGGCGACTTCGACGTTCGGATGAACGAGATCCAACTCACCCCCGGCTCGCGAACATGGTTCGATTCCTTGACCGCGGTGCGCAGCGAGAACGTCTCGAGACCGACGGCGATCAGCAGGATCACGAACGCGACGACCGCGTTGTCGACCGTGTGTGGGTGGCGCAGCTTGTCGAGGCCTTCGTAGAGGGCGAACAACCCACCCATGCTGAACAGCACCATGGCCACAACGAATGCCCAGAAGTATCGCTCGGGGCCGTACCCGAATGGGTGGGCCCTGTCGGCGGGCCGGTTGCCGCGTTTCGAGCCGAACATCAGCAGTGCCTGGTTGCCGGTATCGGCAAACGAGTGGGCTGACTCGGCCAGCAGACCCGCCGAGCTGGTGATGAGGAACCCGGTGAACTTGGCGACTGCGATGCCGAGGTTGGCGAAGAACGCGGCGATGATTGCTTTGCGGCTGCCCTCTTGCATAGGCGCAAGGTTGGCATCGCCGCCGGAGTATTACAAAGGGGAACATCTTCATGGGCCACGTCGAAGGTCGTGTTGCGTTGGTGACAGGAGGCGGCCGAGGCATCGGCCGAGGGATCAGCGAGTTGTTGGCCGCAGAAGGCGCGACCATCGCGGTCAACTATCGGCGCGACGCCGATGCAGCCGCCGACACGGTCGCCGCAATCCACGCCGCCAGTGGAGAGGCGAGTGCATTTCAGGCATCGGTCGACGACGCTGACGCGTGCGCGACGATGATCGACGCGGTCGTCGCTGCATTCGGCGGCCTCGACATCCTGGTGTGCAACGCCGGTATCGCCTCGCGCGGCAATTCGGTTGCAGATACCGATCCTGCCGAGATGATGCGCGTCGTGGCCGCCCACGCATTCGGTCCACACCACCTCGCCCGCTTGGCAATGCCCCATCTGCGGGCGTCAAGCCGAGGGGACGTGGTGATGATCTCGTCGGTGGCGACGTCGTCGATGTCGGCAAACGGGGCGCCGTACAACATGGGCAAGGCGGCCATGGAAGCCCTGGCCTACACATTGGCCAGGGAGGAACGAGCCAACGGCGTCCACGTCAACATCGTCGCTCCTGGCCTCGTCGAGACGGAGATGGGCGTGCGACTGGCCCGCTCGTTCACCGGTAACCGTGACCTGCAGGACCTGCGCTCACTCGATGCTGCGGCCCCGTTCGGCAGAGTCTGTCAGCCCCTCGATGTCGCCAATGTCGTGCTGTGGTTGTGCAGTGAGGGTGCCGCGTACATCACCGGCCAGCGCATCGTTTGCAACGGCGGCGGGTAGCTGGCAGATCCGGATGATGGCGATAGCGTTGTTGCCGTGAGTCCACTTGCCGCAGAGGCCGCACAGACCGAAATCGGTCAAATCATCACCGTCACGCCAGAGGCGTTGCAGGAGCTCGTCACGCTGCGAGACAGCGAGCCCGAGGGCGATCGCCTCGGTCTGCGACTCGAGATCGTCAGCAATCCTGGCGAGGATTTCAAATACGACCTCAGCTTCGACATCGTCACGAAAGCGGCCTTCAGCGACGAGGTGCGTACCCACTCGCGGCCAGAGATCGGCAGTTTGAAGGTCATCATCGCTGCCGCGGCTCTCGACCTGCTCGAAGGCTCAACGCTCGACCACACAGCGACACAAGGTCTTGTCATCCGCAACCCCAACAAGCCGAAGGCTCCGTCCGTCGAGGGTCTGATCTCGAACGACGAGCTCAGCGCCGAGGTCGAAGCCCTGATCAAGGTCGAGGTCAATCCGGCACTCGCCGCTCACGGTGGCTTCGTCTCCTACGTCGGCCACGACGGCGAGGGAACGGCCTATCTGACGATGGGTGGCGGCTGCCACGGGTGCTCGATGAGCAGGATGACGATGCTCGACGGCGTGCAGACGATGATGGTCGAGCAGATCCCCGAGATCGAGCGTGTTCGCGACCTCACTGATCACGCGTCCGGCGAGAACCCGTACTACCACTGATACTCACACCGGGCCCAGGCACGCCGACCGGGCGCGATACCGGAACTGCTAGTGCACATATCGCGCCCAGGCACGCCGACCGGGCGCGATACCGGAACTGCTAGTGCACATATCGCGCCCGGTCGAGTTCTGTCACCGATCGGTTTGGCACCGTCATTCGCTGGCAGTGACGAAGTCGATGACCGCCTTCTGCAGCAGATGTCGCTCGACATCGAGGGTGGCTACGTGACCGCTCTTTCGCAGGCGTAGTCGCAGCACATCGCCGCCAAGCGAGTCGGCGAGTCCGTCGGCCGACGCCGGATCCTGCAGATCGTCGTTTGCGCTTGTCACCAACAAGACCGGCTGATCGATCGCCGACAAATCGATGGACGCCACTCCTTCGGTCATCGCGATCAGAGCATCGATCGGCAGGCGTTCGTAGGCGATTTCACCGACCGTCGACGGGGCGACATCGATCCATTCGTGACCTCGGCCCTTGCGCCATTCGAGTCCTTCAAGGGCGTCGGGATCCGGCGCAACGGGATTGATGCACACCAGCGCGCGGCATCGCTTTTCGACTGCCAGTTGCATGGCCAGGTTGGCGCCCAGCGATTGGCCGACGACGATGTCGGCTTCCCATGACCGCGCTGCGTCGAGCCACTCGTCCCACGTGATCCCGACGAGATCGGCGGGGTCGGTGCCGTGACCGGGCAGCGTTGGGGCGAGCGTCGTGAAATCGGCGTCGATGCAGGCGGCGACGATCGGCCACATCGTCGCGCCGGTACCGGCGAGGCCGTGCAAGCACAGCACACGCGTCATCGAGGCAGGGCGGCGGTGAGGTCGCTCACCAGGTCGGCCGTGTCTTCGAGACCGACCGAGATTCGCAGCAGACCTTCGCTGACACCCATTGCTGCGGCCTCGTCTGG